>JAFOLE010000104.1 GCA_017419465.1 Solobacterium sp.
CACACCACGGTATTTTCTGTACCAGCCGTCAATCATACTGTGGAACGAATTGACATTGTTCAAATGGTCCACGGATGTATAAGTTTTATGGTCACCAACAACTCTGGCTTCGCAGTACTTCTCTTTCAGCAGTGCGTTATAGGAGGTCTTGCCATCCACCCATACGAGACTGTTTTCCGCCAGATGACTGGAAAGCTTCAAAAGATCCTCAGAACTGGGATTTCCAGTATTAGTTGCCATAAGCACTGATGGTCCAAGTCGCTGAACACCTGTTGCGATGCAGATCTTCTCGTTGGAAAGTCCGGGTTTGGATGCAGCTTCGCCGCGGTGTCTCGGTTTAACGCCTTCAACCTCTTGCCCTTTATGGCTGTTCATGACATACTTCTCATCCATTTCGACTTCATCGGCGATGACCGTATCTGAAACAATCGATTCAAGCGCATGAAGAAGCTTCATTCTCATACGCCATGCTGTATACGGCGAAACATCCAGCTTTGCGGCTGTTTCCATTTCGGGCACCAGAGTGAATGTGTCTTCAATCAGCTGGTCCCACTTGGATTGATCCTGATGAGAGTAATAAGTGAGCTGACCGTGATCTACTACGATTCGTTTACCACACTTGTGGCACCGAACCATCTGCTTCCCGGAATTCGAAAAGCCGCTTTTGGTGAAACAAGGGTCATCGCTTCCGCATTTTGGACATCTGGTGATTACATACTTACCGGATTCCTTGTTCTGGCTAAGGTAATCAAGATACTCCCGATGGAGCTTCTCCTGTTGGTAAGGGTAAAGTGAATCCCACTGTGATGCTTCAAAGACTGATTCTGCCATAATTACGTTACCTCCACGGTTATCGTAATTTGGCCGGCAGAATCCACTGTACCATTATTGGTACAGTGCTAAGTAAAAGTCACCAATTTGCATTTATAGCCACAGGAAAAACCGCGGTTTTACGCCATTTCAGCCCGGATATGTCCGTGTGATCCAGCCGAAGTGCAGACAGGCTTTCATGATTCCGTCATCGATATTCTCAGCCGTAACATAATCTGCCCTGTCCTTGAGTTTCTGCATGCCGTTTCCCATCGCAATGCTGGTCCATGCCGGATCAAACATAACAAGATCATTGACCGCATCCCCGAACACCACGACATCTTCAATCGGCGCATCCAGCAGTTTCATCATCCGGATGATGCCGTCCTTTTTGGCATCATACTGGAAATTAAGATAGGTGCCCATACGAAGATGCCCATGCATCGAGATCCACGGGTAGCGGTCTTCTTCTCCCTTCGGGACTGCGATATAGATCTTAAAGATCTCCGGAATCGTATCCGGGTTCAGATCGGCATCCAGAATATAGGTTGTAAGTTCGGTCCGCCGGCCTGCCTGTTCCAGGAAGCGGAAGTCCTTCATATAGACCTTATCGCTGTCATCCAGCATCAGAACATAGCCAAGCCCGTCTTCTTCCGCATGATGGATCAGCTGCCGGGCTGTCTCAATGGGAAGCGGGATGTTTTCCAGCGTCACCCCGTCTTTGACAAGACACGCACCTCCGCAGCAGACCAGATTCCGGATTCCGATCGGATCGGTAAACGATACGGTCTTATAGTGTGCACGTCCGGTCGCAATCGACACAAAGTGACCGTTGCGTTCCAGTTCATGGAGGGTCCATTCCGCGCTCGGTACGATCTTATGTGTCGCATCGTCCGTCAGAGTCGCATCAATATCAAAGAAGAAATATTTCTTTTTCATTTTGCCTTTACCGCCTTCATGCGGAACCCATTATCGCACGGGATCGCTTCAATTGCGAAGTCAAACCGGTCGTGATCCACACAGAGCCAGAAATCCGGTTCCGGAAAGACATCCGCCTGTGCAGGATCGAAGAACTTCTTCCCCTCGTAATACCGCAGATCCTCCGCCTGCCTGCGAATATCCTTCATCGGGGTTCCATTCAGCAGGGACTGAATATACTGTGCACACAGAAGATCTTCTTCCGTATTGCGCTTTCCTTCCCAGCCCATGCATACAAGACTGACATGGTCTGTTCCGGAAGCACGGATCACATCCGCAGTTGCCTTTGCGTTGACCAATGACGCCGCAAAGATGCGGTCCGCATGCGATGCACAGGTCAGGCCCTGCGTTCCGGCAGACGTCGTATGGATCACATTGCGTCCGGTAAAGTCCACCCCGTTTACGGCAGCCGGGCTGTTTCCGTAATCAAATCCGGGCAGAATCCTTCCATGGCGCTCGCCGATCAGGATCGTATCGGGATCGGCCTGTTTTGCGGCATAGGCCGTTTCGGTTTCTCCGACCGCAGTCAGACTGTCTGCGTTCTGGGCAAGTACAAAGGGCTCGAGTGAAAACGCACGAAACACATCGATGATAACAGCGGTGCCCGTCGCATTGCGGGCACCGTCCACCAGTTCCAGTATCTCGATCTTCATGATCATCCAATCACTCCGTAGACCATCGGCTCCGGTTCATGATAGTCCGGTTCGATGTGGATCGATGCTTTCAGAAGCCGGATGGCTTCTTCCAGGTTGGTCTCGTCATTGACATACAGTACCGCCAGCGAATCGCCGGCGGATACCTTTGCGCCGCAGCGGACCTTCATGACAAGGCCGACTGCCGGGTCAATCGGATCCTCTTTTTTCAGACGGCCTGCGCCAAGCAGGCGTGCGGTTTCTCCGATTTCCTCTGCCGCCATGGACACAACATATCCATCCCGGTCCGCCACTACCGGTACACGGCGTTTTACCGCCACCAGTTCGTTCATGCGCTCCGGGGTAAGATATGACGCATCTCCGCCCTGCAGTTCAATCATCTTCCGCAGGCGTGCCAGTCCCTCACCGTTCTGAATCTTTTCCTTCAGCATTCTGCGGGCATCCGCCTCATTCTCCGCAAGTCCTGCCAGTTCCAGCATCGAGGATCCAAGGATCATGCATACCTCATACAGCGGATCGGTTTCCGGAATCTGTCCGGACAGAAGCTCCACCGCTTCCTGCACTTCCAGAGCATTTCCGACGGACATGCCAAGCGGCTGATTCATATCGGTAATGGCAGCCCGCACCTTTCGTCCGGAACGGGTTCCGATACTGACCATCAGTTCTGCCAGCTGCTTTGC
>JAFOLE010000105.1 GCA_017419465.1 Solobacterium sp.
ATCGATCGGTTCGCTTACCAGCTGTACCACCGGCTGTTCCATCGAACTGGTCAGTGTCTCAATCACGTAGACGAAGTTGTTTTCTTCATCCTTGTTCTGATTGTACACATGGATTTCCAGGTCATACATCTTCATGCCGTTGTTCTGCGTGAAGTAAGTGCCCTGATTCAGAACCGAGGTTACCGCGCTGAAGATCTGGTTTGCGGTGCTCTGTGCCGTCTCTGCATTCGCGCTGTCACTGATGTCCGCATAGACACGCAGTGTTCCTGTCGCAAGATTTACATCAACCTTTTCAATGCCGCTGATTCCCTTTACCGCAGATTCCACACTGGAGATATCCGACTTTGTGATCGCCGGATCATGGTCATCCTTGTAGCGTTCGCCGAGAACCGGTTTTCCGGTGTCGAGCGCTGCGGAGACAATGAAGTATCCGAGAACCAGGAACGGTATGAGAAAGAGAACAAGCGCGACCCAGAATACGACGGTCGGTTTGCCTGATGTCTTTTTACGCTTTCTGGGAGCCGTCCCTGCAGGACGGGCAGAATGCGTTGTCTTCGTTGTTTTACCCTTACTTGTCGCCATAGTATTAAATATTTTATATCGAGAATCTTTTTTTTACTACTGTTTAGGACGCAAAGCGCTCCACGAACGCCTCTTCCGAGAGAATCGGAATCCCGAGTTCCTGCGCCTTCCGGTTTTTGCCGGAGGTGCTGGTCACGTCGTTGTTGATGAGGAAGGAGGTGTTCTTTGAGACCGAACCGGTCACCTTGCCGCCCTGTGATTCAATGTAGGCCTTCAGTTCATTCCGGTTCTTATAGATATGCACATCGCCTGTCACGACGAACGTCAGTCCTTCACAGGCTGCGCCGGACGGCGCGGTTTCCGTACGGGATACCTGCACTTCCTGCAGGAGATGTTCGACGATCTTCTGATTTTCTTCGTCCTTCACCCAGTTCACAAAGGCCGCGCTCTTTTCCGGTCCGATGCCGTCGAGATCGGAGAAGATCTCCGGATCTTCCGCATTCTTTGCGGTCTCAAACAGTTCTTCAAACGGGTATGCATTAAGCAGCCGCTTTGCGACATCCGGTCCGACCAGCGGAATACAGAGCGCAAAGATGACCCGGTGATCCGGCACGGTCCGTGCCTTTGCGATGGAGGCAGAGAGATTGTCCGCACTCTTTACGCCGAAGCCATCCAGTTCGGCGATCTCATCGTGGTGTTCCGCAAGCCTGTAGATATCCGCATACTCTCTGATCCAGCCTTCATTGACGAAGCGGTCCAGGGTCTGTTCGGAGATGCCGTCGATATCCATGCCGCCTTTGGAGACAAAGCGGGTGAACTTCTTCAGCTGCTTTGCGGCGCAGGCCGGATTCTGACATTTCAGGGTCTTCGTTCCGCTCTGTGCACTGACGGAGATTGCCGTCTCACTGCCGCAGACCGGACATACCGCCGGGATGTCAAAGCTTCCTTCGGTCTTTGTGACATGAATGACCTTCGGAATGATCTTGTTGGCCTTGATCACGGAAAGCGTTGTGCCCTTTCCCCCGATGCCGAGACGTTCACATTCACTGATATTGCATAAGCTGGCGCGCTTTACGGTCGTGCCTTCGATTTCCACCGGTTCAAATACCGCAACCGGCGTGATCGTGGATGCCGCACAGCTCCATTCAATATGATCCAGGACCGATTCCACGGCTTCATCCTGCCACTTGAAGGCATAGCCTGCCCGGGTCGCATGATG
>JAFOLE010000106.1 GCA_017419465.1 Solobacterium sp.
AAGATTGCCGTCGGCGTGTAGAGATGGCGGACACCGTCGGAATCATATTCGAGATACCCTCCGATGGCTTCAATCAGCATGTCGTAATCCGTGATTTCCGTGTTCTTTTCCCACGCGGGATTACTGCGGGTATTGATATATCCGACTTCCATTCCGTATTCCGTTGCGGCCTGGTTGAGTACCGGGACTGCTTCCGCGCACCATTCGCATGCCGGATAGCCGAACATCACCGCAAACGTCTTCTTTGCCTTCATGGCCTTGACCATCGTCTCGACATCCAGATCGTAGTATACGTGCTCCACCCCGTCGAGAAGGATGTAGTCACTCATATCACTGTGTTCTCCGCTCAGCGAACCGCCGGCAGAACCGGAACCGCATCCTGCGGAAAGCAGGCAGACGGCAAGCAGAATCGCCCGGAGAACTTTCTTCCATGTTTCTGTAATCATACATACCCCATTATAAATGATAAATGCCGCTCCCGAAATCCAACCTTCACCCCGGGCATCCCGATTGACATCAAATTTATATTTGATACAATTCAATTGCATCAAATGAAAAGGAGATTATGAATATGAGCAGCATTTATGATTACACCCTTCCGACGCGTTCAGGTGATACTGTCAGTCTGAATGACTTCGCAGGCAAAGTTCTCGTTATCGTCAATACCGCTACCGGCTGCGGCTTCACTCCGCAGTACAAGGAACTTGAGGAAATGCATGAAGCGTTCCATGACAAGGGCCTCGAGATCATCGATGTTCCGTGCAACCAGTTTGCCGGACAGACACCGGGCAGTGATGATGAAATTCATGAGTTCTGCACACTGCATTACAATACACAGTTCCCGCAGTATAAGAAGTCCGATGTCAACGGTGAGAATGAGCTTCCGCTCTACACCTATCTGAAGTCCCAGCAGGGATTCAAGGGCTTCGGCAAGGGCGTCAAGGCGCTTGCGATGGGCGCGATGCTCAGCAAGATCGACAAGGATTACAAGAACAATCCGAACATCAAGTGGAACTTCACAAAGTTCGTCGTTGACCGCGAAGGCAATGTCGTTGCGCGCTTTGAGCCGACCGCGGATATGAACGAGCTGAAGAAATGTGTTGAGGCACTGATCTGATGAAGGAACAGCTGTGTTTGGACAACCAGCTCTGTTTCCCGCTTTACGCCTGTGCGCGGAAAGTAACGGGGTTATACACCCCATTTTTCAAGCCGCTCGGCATCACCTACACCCAGTACATCGTATTTCTTGCGTTATGGGAGAAAGATGATGTGTCGGTCAGCGACCTCTGCGCAAGACTGTATCTTGACAGCGGAACACTGACCCCGCTGTTGAAGAAAATGGAACAGGATGGGTATATTAAAAGAACACGTTCTGCCAGTGATGAACGCATTGTCCGCATCACGCTGACCGAAAAAGGCCGTGAAATGGAAGAACGTGCCGCAGACATCCCCATGCAGGTAGGCAGCTGTATTACGCTCGATCCGGAAGAAGCGGTTACCCTGTATGCTCTGCTCAGCAAAATACTTGCAAAGGAGAATTCACATGAGTGAACAGAATGAACTTGTTTCACGCTCCCGGGAAATCGTCCGGGCAAGCATTGTCGGCATCGGCGTCAATGTACTGCTGGCCGGCCTCAAGGCGGTAATCGGTCTGCTTACACATTCCATTGCCGTTATTCTCGATGCGGTAAACAATCTGTCGGACGCATTATCGTCTCTGATCACAATCATCGGCACACGCCTGGCAGGCAAAAAGCCGGACAAGGAACATCCGCTCGGCTACGGCCGGATCGAATATCTGAGTGCGCTGATCATTTCCGCCATTGTCCTGTATGCCGGAATCACCGCATTCACAGAATCCGTCAAGAAGATCATCCAGCCGGAGACCCCGCAGTATACCACGGTCTCGCTTCTGCTTCTTGCGGCGGCCGTCGGCGCTAAGATCTTCCTTGGAACCTATATGAAAAAGGTCGGAGCCCGCGTCAACTCGGGATCTCTGATCGCAAGCGGATCGGATGCGCTCAATGATGCGGTCATCTCGACCTCCGTCATCGTATCCGCAATTATTTATCTCGTTACCGGCCTCAAGCTGGAAGCGATCGTCGGTGCCGTCATCGCCGTGATGATCATCAAGTCCGGCTTTGAACTGATCCGCGATACCCTGGATGACATTCTCGGAAAGCGTCCGGATGCGGAGCTGTCCAAAGCCGTCAAGGCAACCGTTGCCTCCCGTCCGGAAGTCATGGGCGCCTATGACCTGATTATCAACAGCTACGGACCGGATACCGCAGTCGCAAGCGTGCACATCGAAGTGCCGGATACCATGACCGCAAAGGAACTGGATGATCTGGAACGGAAGATCGCTGCCGATGTCTTCGAGAAGCACCATATCGTCATGGGCGGTATTTCCGTCTACTCCGTAAATACCTCCGGTGATGCGGCCGCAAAGCTGCGTGACGATATTACACGCATGGTTGCCTCGCATGACGGTGTCCTGCAGATCCACGGCTTCTATGTGGATGAAGCCACAAAGCAGATCTCCTTTGATGTCGTGCTTGATTACGCTTCCGACCGCAAGGCCCTGTATCAGGAAATCCTGAACGAGGTTTCTGCGGCCTATCCGGATTACACCTTTACGGTTCAGCTGGACAACGACCTCAGCGACTAGGG
>JAFOLE010000107.1 GCA_017419465.1 Solobacterium sp.
GAGTCCAGCGTCGCAAACAGCATGTCATCCGCATATACCGAGCGCTCCTGTTTCTGATTGCATGCCAGTATCGCATTCATCAGGGAACTCTTTCCGGCATTGGTATATCCGACCAGCGCACAGCGGGCCAGTTCGGATTTGCCGCGGCGATGTTCTGCGGCCTGATAATCCTTTTCCTTTTCCGCCAGTTCCTTACGGATCCGTGCGATCCGTTTCCGTGCGGTCCTTCGGAATGCGGCCGTTCTTGTTTCACCCGAACCGCGGGTACGGAACGATCCGCCCCGGGCGTGTTCTTCCGCTTCGGTATCCGCCGCAAAGGACGGCAGATCGTAGTTCAGCCGGGCCAGTTCGACCTGAAGCTTCGCCTGCCTGGACCGTGCCCGGCGCGAAAAGATATCAAGAATCAGTGCAGTGCGGTCAATTACTTCGATCCCGCATGCTTCCCGCAGACGGCTGATCATACCGAAGGAAAGCTCCTGCAGGAAGACGATCAGATCCGCCTCACACTGCGCAGCCACTGCCGACAGTTCCTGTACCTTTCCCATCCGGAATGCGGTATCCGGGTTCAGAGAGCGGGAATTCTGGGTTACCTCCGCCACCACTTCAATATTGCCGGCGGTGCAGAGTGCCCTGCACTCTTCCATCCGCTGTTCAAACCGGAAGCGTTCTTCATTCAGGCAGACGCCTGCCAGCACTGCTTTTCTCAATCTGCACCTCCGATATCCTTCATGTAATACGCAACCCCGATCCAGGTACCAAATTTATATCCGGTATCCTTCAGGACTGTCATTTTTTTAAAACCCAAAGCCTTGTGCAGATGTTCACTGGCTTCATTTCCGTCCGTCACTAGCGAGACCAGCTTGCGGATCCCCTGCTCTTTTGCAAGGCTCTCCAGTTCCTTCATCAGGGCAGTCCCGTATCCTTTGCCTCGTTCCTCCGGATCAAGATATACGGTCACATCCGCCGTATACCGGTAGGCACTGCGGGGATTGAACGGACTGAGGTAGGCAAATCCTTTCAGTTCCCCGTTATCTTCCAGTACGATCCACGGATAGCGCTCCGTCACTTCGCGGACAAGGTTCCGATAGGATTCTTCTGTCTCCGGCATTTCCTCAAAGGAAATGGTCGTATATTCGATATACCAGTTGTACCAGGAGAGGCAGGTATCGATATCACGTTCTTCAATCGGCCGGATCATCGTTCAAACACCGTTTCCCCGTTCATGACGGTCATCATGACCGGAATATTGCGGATCGATTCGATCTCCGCATTCTCAATCGGTGTATCAAGCACCGCAAAGTCCGCGTAACAGTCCTCTTTCAGAACACCGAAGCGGTCTTCTGCAGAGAAGATCCGTGCGCCGCAGACGGTATAGCTGTCGATGGCCTGTTTTACGCTCAGGCATTCCTTCGGATTCATTGCGGCATCTTCGGAAACCGACTTCCGTGTCACCGCAAGCTGAATGCCCTTGAGCACATCCGGCGTCTCTACCGGCGCATCACTGCCGTTGGCCGCAATGACCGACTCGGACAGGGATTTAAACGGATAACAGGAACCTGCCCGTTCTACCCCGACCCGCTTTGAGAGGATCGGCGCATCATCATCGATGAACAGCGACTGGAAATAACAGTCGATATGCATCGCCTTCACCCGGTTGATTTCTTCTGGGGACATGATCTGACAATGGACGAGACCGTGATGGAGCGGATTGCCCGGAAGCACAATATCCTCATACACATCCAGCACGGTGGATACCGCAAGATCGCCGATCGCATGAATGACGGACGGCATGTTGTAATCCGCCGCAAGTTTTACCCAGGTCCGGATATCATCCCGGGACATGGTCATATATCCGCGTTTGGAGGGATCATCACTGTACGGTTCAAACAGCGCCGCGGTGCGTGCGCCGAGTGATCCGTCGGAAAGCAGCTTCAGCGGACCGATCCGGAAAAAGTCATCCCCGACATCGGTCGTATATCCGTCGTCCAGAAATTTCGCGAATTCCTGAACCGTCGGAAATTCACACTGTTCATTGATTCTCACGGTAAGTTCCCCGCGGTATGCCATCTTTGACAGCACATTCAGCACCAGCCGCCAGTCATCGGTCAAAGAGATGAAATCATCACTGCCGACTGCCGTGATGCCGTAACGGTTCATTTCCTTCTGTCCCTGTAGAATTGCCTTACGGATGGAGTCTTCCGTTTCCTTCGGCCATGCTGCCTGCAGAAGCGGGATTGCATTTTCTTCCAGGAAGCCGCGTTCCGTATTAATCGTTCCGCCTTCCACACGGCTGTTTTCATCAATGCCCGCAAGTTCCAGCGCTTTGGAGTTGACGACCATCTTATGTCCGCACATCCGGGTCACCGCGATCGGAATATCTCTGCTTACACGGTCCAGTCCTTCCCGGTCGGGAAGTTCCCTGACGTCAAAAGTCTCTTCATTGAATCCGCGTCCGATCAGCCATTCCCCCGGCGCAAGTGTTTCCGCCCGCCGTTTCAGACGTGCGTAGAGCTCGTCGTTGCTGCGGCAGGAAGAAAGCTGCACATTTTCCAGAAACCGCCCGAATCCAAGCAGGTGGCAGTGCGAATCAATAAATCCCGGATATACCGCCGCGCCGTTAAGATCAACGACCTCCGTATCCGGTGTGATCTGTGCAAGGATCTCATCCGTTGAGCCAAACGCCGCAAACCGGTCATCCTGTACAAGAAATGCGTCCTCGGAACGTTCATATAATTTTGCATGGATAAATGCGCGCATAGTGAAAGCCTCCCTATTAATACCTGTTTAATATTACCGTGTTTTCCTGTTTCGTACATCGGAATGCATATCCGTAATCAATCAAAAAACACACGATTGTCTGGTTTAATCGTGTGTCTGAATCCGTTACTTTCAATCAGATGATATTACAGCTCTGTCGCAAGCGGTGCCATCAGGCTGGAGACAACCGTCAGATTGCCGTTTCGGGTGCGGATCGCATCCAGCATGGCCTTTTCCTTTGCGGCATCCCGCAGCTGCACTTCATAGCGCAGTTCATAGAGCGCTCCGAGGTTGACGGTTTTCATCGATGTAAGAGATGCGCCGTAAGTGTACTTTCTGAAGATA
>JAFOLE010000015.1 GCA_017419465.1 Solobacterium sp.
AGATCTGTGGAGCTTTATGATGCGATGAAGCATATCGTACGGGAAGAAACCTTTAAGGATGTATCCGGAGAGACTCAGGCAGAACGTATCATCTCTGAAATACTTCAGGAACAGATGATTTATCCGGAAGCACACCAGCTCTGGTGTGAACCGCTCTCTGCAGTTTCACGGGCAGATCTTCCGGAAGATCCTGCTGTGTGGATCGGAATCGTCGATGACTACCGCAATCGGAAACAGTCTCCGTACAGCTTGGCACATAGTACTGCCGCAGTATTTTCCGCCGACCGTAAGGAGACCAGATCCTTTCTTCATTCCGTTCTGTTCGGGATTCTTGAAACAGCCGGCAGGGATGATGAGCTATATCTGATTGATGATCCCGGGATGTTTGATTCCTCTGTCAGTTCCTGTGGAACGGTATGCGGTATTCTTCCGTCAAGGGATACAGAACGAACCGGAAACCTTTTGCGCAGACTGGAAGAGCGTGACATTTCATCAGAAGGAATCTGCAGTGTTGTGATCAGTGATATGGCGGCGTTTTATGAGGCGGCGGAAGAGAACCGGATCCGGATGCGGTCTTTGATCGCATCTGCAGAATTAAAACATCTGCGGCTGATCCTCTGTTTTGCTTCCGCCTCAGTCATTTCCTATCGCGATCTTTCCATGATCCGGGAGCGGATCGCCCTGAAAAATGACAGTATACAGGACCTCTCCGCAATCTTCGAACAGCCGGTTCATTACCGGATTACCAAACCATCCCATGCTCTGTGTGCATGTCCCGATCCGACCGATCTCTGTCTGCTCACTATTACGGATGAAGAACTGATGGAAAAGGTCGCAGAAACTGCATCGCGTCTTGGTACAGAGAAACGATTCGTGATACCGGCAATGCCGAAACGAATCAGTGCTGGAGATTACCACGGAAATGATATTCCGCTTGGAATAGATATTTACACTTACCGATGGGTTGAACTGACACAGAGCCGAAAACTCCTGGTCCTTGCGACGTATGAAGAGGAACTATATCACTATTACGAGGTCATGAAAGACTTTCCAAAACGATGCCGGTTTCTTCCGGATGAAACGGAGGTCCATGAACTGATGTCACAGGAGGGAAGCTGGATGTTTCTTACGATGGAACGGTTTCTTACATGCGGACTGAAACAATCTTCGGTTCCGGTACTGTATATCGGGACCGGATTCAAGGACCAGTACAGGTTTACCTCAGGCTATCGGAAAGAACTGCGGGAGAATCAGGGAATTCTGTTTCAGACCGGGCGCAATACTGTCTTACAGCTGATAGAGGAGAACGGGCGATGATCCGGGTATGGCTGTCTGTACCAGCTGTTCAGAAGGAATTTGAGTGTGGTCTCCCGGAAAATGCATCCTTTGTGGAATGTATTCCATATCTGAATCGTATGCTGGGCGATGCGTTTGAAGGGTGGTACCGTATTCCCGAAGATGCATGGTTTGTCGAAATGAATACAGGGATACGCCTCAGCAATGCAGTAACCATCAGTAATCTGAATCTCGAGGATGGAATGCGGCTGATGGTATGTTAACTGCGCATACAGTACAATAACGTTATGAATAGACTGAAGAAATGCGCTGCGCTTGCGGCAGCAGTATCGATTGTGATTGGTGCGGCAGGCTGTACGAAAGACTACGGAAGGAATGATATTTCCGATTATGTGAAGGAGACATGCGGTATCCGCAGGTTCAATGTCAGCAGAACCAGTGAAAAGATCACATCGGATAAAGATGAGTATACCGATTATCTCTGGACGGTTACGGAACCGGACGGCACAGTTTTTCATGTGCTGGATGATTATCACTGGGGAATGGAAGCACTGGTTAATACACTGAAGACGGATTATTTTGATGTGCATCTGATCAATGCATATCCGCAGCTGCCCCATAACCGGCTGGAACTGGAATATGAACTGCAGAACGGACTGTACTGGGCTGAACTGATCGGTTCATTTTCCTCACGGGAGCAACTGCTTGATGAACTGCAGGAACTGGAAGACATCCATTCCAGCAACCTTTGTCCGGAAAACGTATCCTATGATCTGAAATTTGAGTATCCATATCGTGTTATCGGAGAATATGACAGTTTTGTCGGAGATACTATCGGCAATCTTTCATCGCCGATCGACCGGGCAGAAGCAGAAGAAAAAATGCTTCTGACCTGTGTAGATCATCAGCTTTCCTGCCGGTTTGAATTCAGTGATGAAGAAATCCATGCGGCAGTGGAAGGTAATACGCATCAGCTTGTTGTAAGGACGGATTCGGGAGAGTCCATCTATTATGACGATCTGTGCGGTGATCAGTTCAGTTACGGCGTATCCTTTGCCACACTGTATGAACTTCTTGAGCGGAACGGATTTCATCCGGAGGGGACCCCGGAACATTATCGGGTCACTGCGAAGGACGGGACCGTCTATGAGATATCCTATTCCTTCCGGCATCCGTTGCTGGAACATTCAGAAGGTATGTATTATCTGAAGAACAATGAAATCGTCGATATGGACGGATACTTTTATACTCACTTCCATGTGACGGAAATCCGTGAGATGTTCGGATTTGAAGTGTATGAACGCTGGAATCTTCAGTGATCAAAGCGTGTCCGATAGGTACATCTGCGGCAGAGGGATTCAACGAGCCGATGCTGTTCAACCCCCTGAACCATGGACTGATAGCGCTGTGCGTTCAGTATATCCCCAAGCGATTCTTTCTTCAGGCTGCCGAGCGGAATCTGTCCCTCCGCATCCAGACAGCAGGGGACGACTGTGCCGTCGCAAAGCACTGCGAGCTGTGTACGGGCTCCAAGACAGGTACCTTGTGTGTCATCCGCATCTCCGGCGGACGGCCAGGTGAAATCATTCGCAAAGCTGACGTATACCCGCCGCATGATTGCATAGCTGTTTTTTCTTGATGTTTCTTCAAAACTGAATTCTTCGTGAAGCTGTTCAAGACACCAGGAAGTATTCGGGTCCGTAATACCTTCACTCCGCCAGAAGCGAAGATCAACGTTTACGGTTCCAAGCTCTGACGCACGCCGGGCCATGGACAGGATTGACGCATAATAATCCGGTATAGCCTCCGCAAGGCGAGCCGATGCGGATTGGAGGGAAACTGCGATTCCGGAAAGACAGGAGTGGCTCAGAAGATCCGGATATTGAGAGAGAAAACTTCCGTTTGTGACAAGATGCACCTGAGCGTGTTCCTGATCACAGATGGACAGTATTTCATCAAACTGCGGATGCAGGAGTGGTTCTCCTTGTACATGAAGATAAATATGCGGCGTGATCTGCATTGCCTGACGGAGTACGGTATGAAAGAATGCCGGCTCCATCGATTCCGGTGTTCGGTGATTCTTCTCGCAGAACGGGCAGTGAAGGTCACAGATGTTTGTGATTTCAATATAGATGCGCTTGATCATAGGATGATTATAGTAATTCTTCACAGTGTTTGAATAGAATTTCTAGGCGGCGCAATCTCCATCCAAACAGCTGATTGGGTGGTTCAAGCCGCCTTTCGTTTCTTCCTGGCTAAGTGTTCTTCTGTTCTCTGTTCCTGGATGTACTGTCTTATTACTTCGATGGGTGCTCCTCCGGAACTCAGGATCATATAGCTTCTGCTCCAGTAGAACTCTGATATATAATCCGGCATCTCTTTCCGTATCCTCCGGGAAGTTGTCGTCTTAATGGAATTGATCAGTTTCGCAAGGCTTGCCTGGGACGGAGCGGATATAAGGATATGGACATGGTCCGGCTCATAATTGATCTCTTCCAGACAGGAACCGTTCATCTCAAGCACTTTAGCTGTCTGATCTTTGAGGATGGAAAATACATCTTCATTGATAC
>JAFOLE010000108.1 GCA_017419465.1 Solobacterium sp.
CCGTCAATATTACGGTCTTTCCGGAAATACGGGGTCAGAACACTCCAGAGCCCGACCGCAATCGCCGCAAGCACTGCGAGCTTCACCCCGCCCAGCAGGATGCCGGCGATGGGTTTCATTTTCTTTTCGGACCGCTTCTTCATCGGGGCAGTTTTAACACGGTCCGTCGTAACTTTAAAACGATCAGAAGGTGACATAGATAAAATCCTCCGGATGGAAGCCAGGTCCATAGACACCGAAAATAATGGCAATCAGAATCAGTGCCGCATAGACAAGCCAGCGAACAAGGATGAACTGTTTTGCGAGCAGTTCATTCATATCAAAGAAGTAGCGCAGAAGATCCGTGACGATCACCGCAATGATCAGAATCCGGAACCAGTTCAGCTCATTGAGGGTGATCCCGGCAGTCTCATAAGAAATTGCCGGAAGCCCGCTGATCTGTCCCATGCGCGCGAAGATGCCGAGTGCTTCATCCATCGATGCGGAGCGGAAGAAGATCCAGAGCAGCGCCACAAGAATGAAATTCACAATGATAAACAGCGGTTTTACAAACTTCAGAGAGCCTTTCTTCAGGAGCTTCTGAAGCGGTGTTTCCAGGACATTCAGAATGCCGTGTCCGAGGCCCCACACCACAAACAGCAATGTGGAACCATGCCAGAGACCGCTCACCAGGAACGTGATCAGTACATTGAGAATACGGCGCACCTTCCCTTTGCGGCTGCCGCCCAGCGGGATATAAACATAATCCCGCAGCCAGGAAGAGAGACTCATATGCCAGCGCCGCCAGAATTCCGGAATCGATGCGGAAAGATACGGCGTATGGAAATTGCGTTCGAGATGGAATTCCAAAAGACGGGATACGCCGATTGCCACATTGGAGTAGGCATCAAAGTCTGTATAGATCTGAAAGGCATACAGAATGACGCCGAATACGGTGTACCAGCCGGAAAGCTCCGGGGAAAGGAACTTCGTTACCCCTGCCGCAAGCTGATCCGCAATGACCAGCTTTTCAAAGCATCCCAGCATCGCCTGCACAAAGCCCTTCTTCTGATCGGCATAATCAAACGTTCTGGATTTGTTCAGTTCCTGCACAAACGGTTCTGCCCGGTTGATTGGCCCTGCCATGAAGACCGGGAAGAAGATCAGATAATCAAACATGGTGACCGGATCCTGCGCGGCGGTTTTCTCCGTATATACATCCGCAAGATAACTGATCGCCTTGAAGGTATAGAACGAAATGCCTAACGGCATGACCCAGCTGACGCCCGCAAAGAAGCCGGCATACTTGAAGACACAAAGTCCAAGCACTGGAACCGCAATGCTTAAGGCAAGCATTGCCTTATTATTCTGTTTTCCAAGCAGAACCCCTGCCCCATAGGTCCATGCGCAAAGCACCAGCACATAGATCACATCCAGGATCCGTGCCGCAAGCAGCGCAAGGAATACCAGGTTTGCGATGAGTACCGCATATTTGCGGGCTTTGCCCGGAACTACTCAGATCAGAACGCCTGCCCCGGCAGACAACAGTAAAAACGGAAGTGACAGAATACTCATGGCCGCCACTCCTTCAGGGTATCCCCTTTTACAAGAAACGCCTTCGCCGCAAGTTTTGCGAGCGGCGTATCACTTGTGGAATCCGAATAGAATTCATTGATCGGCGCTTCGCCGAATACGGCACGATACCGCCGTACCTTTTCCTCGCCATGGCAGTTTTCGCCGGAGTAGATGCCGGTATGCATGTCCACCGGACTCGCCATGACCGTTTTGATTCCGACCTTGTCGCAGAAGGAGCGAATCAGAAATTCCGGGGACGCCGAGATAACGACATCATCTTCCTTCTGGTGGTTCTTATACCATTCCTTGACATGGTCCAGATGCGAGGACGTATACTCCTCGACAAAATCCTCCATGTCATCAATGAAGGTAAACATATGGAATAGATTGGTCTTGAAGGTCTGTTTCGGCATAAGACGAAGCACGAACAAAAGTCCGCAGACCGCGGTCCGCGGAATACTTAACAGGGTCTTCGGCCGATGGCTCCAGGCATACAGCACCATGCCCATCGTTGAATCTCCCCGGTAAATCGTGTCATCCCAGTCGTATACGTTCACTTCTGTTCCCCTTCTGTCATTTCACTATACAGTTTACGGTATTCTTCCTTCATCCGCTCACGGGTATATTCCTGCCCGCGCGCGATACAGTCTTCCGTGCGGAAGGTAATCTGCCGGTCCCGCATCACCTTGATCATTCCGATCATGGCATCCAGATCATTCGCCGGCACTGAAAGGCCAGTCTGTTCCGTCATGATCTCCGGACTGCCGCCGACCGCATAGGTGATGACCGGACAGCCGCACGCCTGTGCTTCAATATTCACCGTCGGAAAGGTATCTTCCTGCGTCAGATTGATAAAGACATCGGCACTTGAATACAGTTCTGCCATCTGGTCCGCATTCTCCGTGCGTTCCAGTGCAATTACATTCGGAAGATTCAGTTTGTTTTTCAGGCTTCCCGTTACCCCGACTGCCACAAGTGCGGTACGGTCCGGCAGGTTCTGCGCAAGACGCACAAGGTCTTCCGAACCCTTCTCCTTATACCAGTTGGACGCCGCCGCAAGAATCACAAACCGGTCTTCAAGACCGTGATCCTTCCGGAAGGACGACTCCCTTCGGGTAAAGATATTCGTATCGATTCCGTTTGGAATCGCAAGAATCCGGTATTTTGAGCGGTACGACTGTTCTGCCTCTTCCTTCAGCCATACGGACGGCGTAACGATCGTCATCTGATCCGCGTTCAGGAATGTAAAGATCTCCTGTTTGCGTGCCTGGTTCTTTGCCGTATTGCGGCCGTTGAACGTCGGCGGATAATGCGACAGTGCCGGACAGTTCGTACATGTGGTTTTCCATTTGTCGCAGTGCACGCTGGTATAGTGCGCGCAGTGTCCGGTAAATGCCCAGCAGTCATGCAGGGTCCAGA
>JAFOLE010000109.1 GCA_017419465.1 Solobacterium sp.
CCTGATGGGCGGCAAGGGCGGCACGAAGTCCGTGAATGATTTAAAGGAATTAAAAGAATATATGGGACTTCCGATGATCGTAAAGGGAATCATGACGGTCAAAGGTGCCCTGAAGGCAGTGGAAGCCGGCGCGGATGCGATTATCGTATCCAACCATGGCGGCCGGGTGCTTTCCGATACCCCGGCAACCGCAGAGGTACTGCCGGAGATCGTCGATGCGGTGAAGGGAAAAACGAAGATCCTTGTGGACGGAGGCATCCGTTCCGGACTGGATGTATTCAAGGCGCTGGCCATCGGTGCGGACGCATGTCTCATCTGCCGTCCGGTGCTGATTGCCTATTACGGCGGCCGTCAGGAAGGCATCGAATGTTACCTCGACAAGATCAAAGCCGAACTCATGGATACGATGTACATGTGCGGAGCCTCTTCCATTTCTGATATTTCCCGGGAGATGATCCGGCTGCCGAAATGAGTATGACAAAGATCATCTGTATCGGGGACTCCAATACCTATGGCTACGATCCCCGCTCGTATCTTGCGGACCGCTATGCGAAGAATGTCCGCTGGACCGGACGTCTCGAGGAAGCCGGCTTTGAAGTCATCAACCTCGGCATGAATGGCATCTGTATTCCCAAAGACGGACGGAGTATGGTTCCCTTACTGGAACAGTATGAACCGTATGATCTCTGTATTGTGATGCTTGGCAGTAATGACCTGCTTGAAGGGGCGGACGCCAGGGAATGCGCAAACCGGATGAAACACTTTCTGGAAGGACTTCCGGAAAAGATCCTGCTGGTATCTCCGGTGCCGTTTGTGCAGGGACAGTGGATATCGGATCCATCAGAGATCCGGGCTTCGGAAGAGCTTGGTTATGAATACCGCAGGATTGCGGAAACCATGCAGATTCCGTTTGCGGATGCGGGAAACTGGAATGTAAAGCTGTCCTATGACGGCGTGCATTATCTGCCGGAAGGGCATGAAGCCTTTGCGGAGGGACTTGCGGAATTCATCCGCACACTGAAAAAATGAACAATATAAAAAAAGCGGAATCGCATGATCACAGGATGATCGCATGGTTCCGCTGTATTCTTCTGTAATAACTCAGTCGATCTTTACGCCGGAAGATTCCGGGAGTTTCAGATTCTTCGGAAGATCCGCATCGGATGCGACAACAGGCTGGATGGTTTCAACCGCCGGGGCCGCAGGTGCCGCGGGCGCTGCAGGTTCTTCATGGCGCACCGGTGCCGCATAGCCGTAACGGCATGCATCATAACCGGCCCCGCCGGATGCCTGTTCCAGTTCTTCTTCTGAAGCGGTCTGATCAAATACTTCTTTTTCGCTGAGTTTGTTTTCGGTCATAGTCATTTCCTCTCTTCCTATTAATTATACGAATCATTTCCGCAAATATCCGCGGAACTCCTATGAGGATGTGTACTGTCCGCGATTTTTTTATCGAGGGCGATGACTTCCTCGGTGTGCAGAACTATACCAGAACACAGTACGGCCCGCAGGGACAGCTTCCGTGTCCGGAAGGGGCAGAGCTGACCCAGATGGATTATGAATTCTATCCGGAGGCGCTTGAACATGTAATCCGAAAAGTTCATGAAGACTTCAAGGGAGATCTTATCGTTACGGAAAACGGAGTTGCCGTATCGGATGATAAGAGACGCGTGGAGTTTATCCGCAGAGCCCTGGCGGGTGTTGAGAACTGCATCAATGACGGTATCCCGGTGAAGGGTCACTATTACTGGAGCCTGATGGACAACTTTGAGTGGCAGAAGGGCTTCAGTATGACGTTCGGTCTGATTGCGGTGGACCGCAGCACACAGGAACGCACACCGAAGGAAAGCCTGGCTTATCTTGGAAGCTTTGCGGCGGAATAAGCAATACGCATGACATGCCCTGACATTCGGGGCATGTTTTCTGTTGTTTCCGCAAAAGCAATTGCGCATGACGAATCATTCCGATTTAATAATGGTAGAACAGGATTCTATATTAGAGAGGCGAACAGAGATGAAAATAGTAATTCTTGATGAATATCCGGAGAACCATGATGATCTGTCCTGGGACTGTCTGAAACCGTACGGAGATCTGACCATTTACCGGGAAACCCCGTATGACAATGATATTGTCATCTCCCGCATCGGGGATGCGGAGATCGTTGTCACAAACAAGGTGCCGATCAATAAGGAAATCATTGATGCCTGCCCGAATATGAAATATATCGCGGTCATCGCGACAGGATACAACGTCATCGATGTGGAATACGCAAAGCAGAAGGGCATCCCGGTATCCAATGTGCCGGCTTACGGAACGGAAGCGGTCGGTCAGTTTGCGATTGCATTACTGCTCGAAATCTGTAACCGGATCGGACATCATTCCGATGAAGTGCATAAAGGACGCTGGAGCGACAGCGGCGAGTGGTGCTTCTGGGATTATCCGATCATGGATCTCTACGGCAAGACCATCGGTATCCTTGGCTTTGGCCGGATCGGCCAGGTGACCGGCCGGATTGCGAAAGCATTCGGGATGCGGGTACTGGCAAATGACCTGTATGAGAATGAAAGCGGCAGAGCGATTGCGGAATATGTGGACCGGGAGACGATCTTCAAAGAGTCGGACGTCATTGCGCTGCATTGTCCCCTGTTTGACGATACCCGGGGCATCATAAACAAAGACACCATCGCTAAGATGAAGGACGGCGTCATTATCATCAATAACGGACGCGGACCGCTCGTTGTGGATCAGGATCTTGCGGATGCGCTGGAGAGCGGAAAGGTCTATGCGGCAGGCCTCGATGTCATGTCGGAGGAACCGATCCGCAGGGACAACCCGTTATTAAAGGCACCCAACTGCTTTATCACTCCGCATATCAGCTGGGCATCCATTGAAAGCCGCCGGCGTATTCTCTATACGACAAGAGACAATATCGCGGCCTTCCTGGAAGGAAAGCCGATCAATACGGTGAACCTGTAGAATCATTTATCGGGCACCTCTGTACTTCAGGGGTGTCTTTTATTTCCCGGGAGATTTCCGGGAAAATATGGCTTAAATACGGGCGGAACGGAAAACAGTCCTCTGTAATGAGAACTGTTAATCCGGCATTCCTTTCAGAGCCTTTTCCTTCTCCAGCATGTATGGCCGGAAGTAAGCGCAGGCGATACTGGTCGGCAGAACATCGTCACTTGCGGGAATGCCGAGTTCATGGATCATATAGTCCCTGCGGTTTTCAATGCGGTTCCAGAGTTCGGGATACTGTTCTCTGATTTCCTGCTTTAATGTGTCATCCGCAAGAAGCACACCGGATTCACAGCTTGCGCCGCCGTATCCGGAGACGGAGGGAATGATATCGATCTGAAACAGCATTCCGCTTCTCAGCACTTCCGTGCTTCCGGGATAAACGGGAGAGGAAAGCCATTCTTCATCTGCGCAGAGATGGCCCGGGTTCAATGACCAGCCGTAAGTTTCCCTGGGCAGAACCGACTCGATCAGGGCATACAGTTCTCCGCCGGTCATCCCGACATGAATGTGTTCCAGCCAGGTCTTTACCGCGTTCTGGTAGGGAATCGCGACCCGTTCAAGATAGTCCTTCTGTCCTTCCGGGAGTTCATCCGCACAGCTTACCGCATAGCCGGCCCGGCTCTGCAGGCCGCCCTTGAAGCCGACGGTCAGAGAAATCTTATCCCCGATGGAAACGGTCTTTGCGGAGGGATACATGTTCGCATGTTCAAAGCGTTCGCCGGCTGCCGCAATGGTAACGACGGAGTTGCGCTGTCCGCACTGATTCAGAAGGGCGCCGAGCTCCATTTCGGAAATGCCCGGCTTCAGGGCATTCATGGCTTCGAGCATGCCGTTGCCCGCAAGGGCTGCACCGAATTCATAGTGCGCAAATTCATTGGCATTGTTTACGGTGCGCACGCCGTGTTCGCCGATAAAGATATAGGTTCCGTTTTTGAAGGAGGTATCCGGACAGATTTTCCGGAGTGCGTCCATCAGATAGCAGGGAATATCAAACAGCTGAGAGTTGTCATCCAGTTTTGAAGTGAAGTTTTTCCATCCGGCGATCCCGATGTTTGCGCAGTTCTGAATTCCGGTTTCGGACAGAATGCCGCAGACATCCTTTTCGGTCTTCATCGGCTGATTGGGCAGGGAGAAGTGAGGCATATGCACGGCCTGAACGGGAATGAGGGATTTGCCTGCCTTGTTCAGATTCTCATTGCCGAGAACGAGCTTAGCGCTTCCGTCATTGAACAGCACCAGCAGGGCTTCTTCAAAGCGGGGCAGGAAGCCGGTGAGATACTCCCAGTTTCCGCCATGTTCAAGATCGGCATAGATCACCAGAGCGTCAAAATCTTCTTCCTTCATCCGTTTCAGCACAGCCTGTTTCCGTGCCGCAATCGTTTCTTCACTCAGAAATACCGGTTTCAGTCCGGTTTCGGGTACGGGCTGTTTTACTGCCGCAAGTTTAATCATTCTGTTTCCTCTCCTCTGACAGGATATGTTCTGTTCTTTAGATTCTAGCATGCATGTCAATGACACAAATCTCAGGTGCAAATATA
>JAFOLE010000016.1 GCA_017419465.1 Solobacterium sp.
AAGCTGTGGCATAATGAAGGATGTTTCGATGCAGAGCGTCATATTCGTCAAGACTTGCCCGCGAGTATTCGACCATGTAACGCAGGATCTCAAACGAACCGTACTGTGCCGCCATGAGCGACGGAAGCGGATCGGGTGACTGCGTCTCGGTCGCGGAAGAGGGAAACGCAGTCAGAATCTCTGTCACCTGACGGAGATCGTTCTGCGTGATTGCATTCTGTAGAGGGGTCATATGCGCTCCTTCCATTGGAAAAGACAGTTCTGTCTTCATTCTAACATAGAGATGATCCGGTCCTGTATGATTGAACCGGAAGACAAACGGAGGATACGCCATGCCGGTCATGGATGAATTCAGGAAAGAACGGGAAGCGATAAAGCATGCCCCGCTGGAAAAACGGCTTGAGTATTTCAGGGACTATTACCTCGGAAAGACACTGCTCATTCTGTTTGTCGTGGGAATGCTGGGGGCGTGGCTGATTTCGGTGATTACCGCAAAGGAACCGGCGCTCTATATCACACTGGTAAACTTCACGGAACTGCAGGAGTCTTCGGAAGGACTCACTGAACCGTTTGCGAAAGACCATATCAACACAAAAAAGGAAGAAATCATTCTGGAGAATTCCTCCTATATTTCTTCCGATATGAATGAAGTGAACTTCATCAAATACGGCTATGAAGACGAACAGCGTCTGTTCGCAATGGTCATGACCGGTGAAATCGATCTGTTTATCACCGGTGAAGATGTCATTGAACGGTATGCGGAATCGGAATGGTTCGATGACATGCGGACCTTTCTTCCGCCAGAGGACCTGAACCGGTATGAATCGGAAAACCGCATTCTGGAGTACAAAGGTGTGCCGATCGCGGTGAAGGTCAATGACTCTGCGATTCTGAGAGAATACTTTTATTACAACGGCCGCCAGGACGTGGAAGTATACGCAGGCTTCCCTGCAGGAAGCACACAGCGCAGTCTGGCAGGGGAATTTGTCCGCTATCTGATTGATGCCCCCGCCGCAGAAAAGTAACCGGGAACGAATGTACGGATTCCATTTCCCCGGAAATAATGCAAACATGTATTGCATGTAAAAAGCAGGAGTTTGGATGAGCTCCTGCTTTCATGATTTATGCACTCTTTTCCTGAAGCAGTTTTTCTGCGCTGGAGATCCGTACGCAGACGGTGAAGATCTCCATTGCCCGGATCAGCTCTTCAAGGCTCGGGTAGGTCGGCGCAATACGGATATTGGAATCGTTGGGATCCTTTCCGTACGGCCATGTTGCACCGGCATTCGTCAGGACAAGTCCTGCCTTCTTGGCGCGGGCGACAATGTCCTTTGCGCATCCCGGCAGAGAGTCGAACATGATGAAGTATCCGCCGAGCGGCTTCGTCCAGGTACCGACCTGAAGTTCACCGAGGTCACGCTCAAGGATTTCTTCCACTGCCTCAAACTTCGGACGGATGATATCCGCATGCTTGCGCATGTGTTCGATCAGACCGTGAATATCACCGAAGAAGCGGACATGACGCAGCTGGTTGACCTTGTCATGACCGATGGTCTGATGTCTCAGGTGGGTCAGGAAGTCATCCATGTTGTTCGGGCTGGTCGCAACTGCGGCGATACCGCTGCCCGGGAATGTAATCTTGGATGTCGAGGAGAATTTATATACCAGGTCCGGGTTTCCTGCCCGCTTGCATTCTGCCAGAATCTCAATCAGATAATCCTGACGGTCATCATAGAGATGGTGCACGCCGTAGGCATTGTCCCAGAAGATACGGAAATCATTTGCGGCAGGCTTCAGACGGGCGAACCGGCGTACGGTCTCATCCGAATAGGAGATGCCCTGCGGGTTGGAGTACTTCGGTACGCACCAGATACCCTTGATGGCCGCATCGGAACTGACAAGGTTTTCCACCATGTCCATATCCGGACCGGTCGGGGTCATCGGAACCGGAATCATCTCGATTCCGAAGTATTCCGTAATCTTGAAGTGACGGTCATAGCCGGGAACCGGGCAGAGGAACTTTACCTCCGGGAGCCTGCACCAGGGGGTGTTGCCCATGATGCCGTGTGTCCATGCACGGCTGATCGTGTCAAACATGACATTCAGAGAGGAGTTTCCGTAGATGATGATATCCTTCGGATTATTTTCCATCATATCGCCGAGCAGCTGCCGTGCTTCGCTGATGCCGCTGAGTGCACCGTAGTTCCGGCAGTCTGTTCCGTCTTCACAGGTGAGGTCGTCCGTGGAACTCAGGACATCCATCATTCCCATGGAAAGGTCGAGCTGATCCTGACTCGGTTTGCCGCGGCTCATATCCAGATGGATACCGAGTGCCTGGATTTTGTGGTACTGCTTCTTCAGACCGGCGAGCTCTTCCTTCAGCTCGTCTGCGGTCATCTCGCTATAAGGTTTCATTTCTGTACCTCCGTCTTGTACGGTTCCTGAGATCGACAGGATTCCGTCAAATATAGTCTTTATTGTACAAAAACAACACTCTAAAATAAATGAAAATATGACGGAAGTGTCATACAGGTATAATGGAACCAGCAGAAAACTGAATAATAAGGAGTCTTATGGAACAGAAACGTATCGAGATCTGGAACAGCGGGGAATATGCATATCCCCATGCATTTGGTTTTGTCCCGAATTTACATACCTACCTTCATGAAGATACAGAGATCCGCCCGTTCTTTCTGGTCGTTCCCGGCGGCGGCTATGCCTACTGTTCGGAGAATGAAGGAGAGATCGTAGCCCGGACCTTCTATGAAAAGGGATATCAGGCTGCGGTTCTTACCTACACGACAAATCCGCTGTCGATGGTTCCGCTTCATGAACAGCCTTTAAAGGACATTGCCCGTGCCGTACGCATGATCCGCGCAGAGAAGGACGAATTCCGTACCTTTGCGGACCGTATCATCATCTGCGGCTTCTCGGCAGGTGCGCATGTCTGCGGCACCCTTGCGGAATACCACGATAC
Organism: Solobacterium sp.; assembly: GCA_017419465.1. Taxonomy (GTDB): domain Bacteria; phylum Bacillota_I; class Bacilli_A; order Erysipelotrichales; family Erysipelotrichaceae; genus Bulleidia. The sequence goes on from JAFOLE010000016.1 coordinate 2,978, forward strand.
CGTTGCCGATTTCCTGTATCCGGAGGTATCCGCCGCACCGGACCGTACGGTGCTCTGTTATCCGGTAATCACAATGGGTGAGTATGCGCATAAAGGCTCCGTCGCCACATTGCTTGGAACCGATGCCTCTGCGGAAGATATTGAGAAGATGTCGCTGGAAAAGAATGTGCGGGATGATATGTGCCCGGTATTCCTCTGGCAGACCATGGAAGATAAATCCGTTCCGGTTGAGAACAGTTACCTCATGGCAATGGCATTGAAGAAAAAGAATATTCCGTTTGCCCATCACGTATTCACGCATGGTGCGCACGGTCTCAGTGTCGCCAATCAGGACCTCTGCGACCGGAAGTATGCAAATCCGTATACCCTTGATCAGGTATTCGCTCTGATGGATGCGATCCGGAACGGTTCGTTTGTGCCGGAGGATCCGAATACGGTGAAGGCACTGGATGAAAAGTTCAGCTACCGGAAAGACCCGAACTGGCACGATGCGTCCCGGAAACCGAATCCGGATGCGGCACGCTGGGTAGAACTCTGCGCTTCCTGGCTTGAAACATCCTTTGAACAGGTACAGGAAACAGAGATCACAAGCGTCTGATCTTCCGTGCAGGAATGGAACGAAAAAAATGGCCGGAAGGCCATTTTTCATCGTGCGGATAACAGGACTTGAACCTGCACGGGTTACCCCACTGGATTCTAAGTCCAGCGCGTCTGCCAATTCCACCATATCCGCAAAAAACACGTGCCATTAGATTATAGCACGTGTGTATGGTTTGTCTGTTATCTTCCGTCCTTGTCGATGCGTGTGAGAAACAGGCCGCCGATCAGTGCAAACAGCAGCGCCATTCCCATCAGAACACCCCATTCCAGATAGACGTTCTGGGCGGTATAGACATACTCGGCATTCATCATGTTTTTGGTGGATGCCTCACCGATCATGTTCCAGATCTCAGATTCCCGGATGTATTTGTAGATCATGCGGATCTCCGGAACGGTTGTCAGTTTGTTTACTGCCGCATACAGGGTGATGGACGGCAGGGCGTTGAAGTTGCCTACCGTGCAGATGGTCCGGATGCCCCAGCGGCTGATCGTCAGGTAGGAGATCTTGTCCACGACGCCTTTCAGGGTGAAGGCAACGCCGGAGAAGATCAGCTGGATGATAAGCAGGAAGGGGACAACTGTCATTGCGGCGGTCGTGGTCTTAACAATACAGGAGACCATCAGTGCCATCATATCTGCGGCATAGGTGATGACAAACAGCGTAATGCCGAAATCAACATAGAAGTTTCCGGTTACCGGACCGGCTGTCGGGAACGGGAACCGGTTGGATACCAGAAAGTGATATACCACAAGCTGGATCAGGGTCTGTCCAAGGCACAGCACCATCTGATAGATCATATGGGCAATGATGTAGGAGGCAATATGCATGCCGGCACGGTGTTCCCGCTTGATGATCGGGCGTTCCTTACAGACGGACTGAATACTGTTGAAGAAACCGTTCCAGATACATACGCAGGCAAATGCCAGTGCACCGACCTGCGTGCCTTCCATGTTTACGAAGACATTGTCTACGACGACAGATACGATGCAGGAAACGATGACTGCCATCGGGAATACTTTCCAGTTGCCTTCATTGATGAAGATGCGGAACAGTTTTCCCAGGTAGATCCAGATCTGTCCGAACCATTCAATATGCCGTACGGACTTCTGATTCTCTTCCGAAAAACTAGGCATGTTCTGTTTCCTCCTTCCGTCTGTCTTCTTCAAACCGTGCAATCAGATCATCGGCACGGCCTTCGCCGCCTTCCTCCTTGGTATTGACGGCTTTGACAATATCTTCCATCTTCTGTTTTCCAAAGAACTTACGGGCACCGTCGATGGAGCCGAAGTAGGCAAGGCGTCCAGTCTTCGTGGAGTCCTTTGCCAGGACGATGATCTGATCGAACAGATCGACCACACGGTCCGGCGTATGGGTGATGACGATGACAATCTTTCCGCTGTCCGCAATGCGGCGCAGCCGCTCCATCAGCTCCCGGGCGATGACACCGTCAAGACCGGAGTCCGGTTCATCCAGAATGAAGAGGGAAGGGTTGCCGATATATTCGCAGGCGATCGACAGACGCTTGCGCTGTCCGCCGGAAAGTTCCTTGACCAGGGAGTCCTTGTGGTGGGCAAGTCCGAATTCTTCCAGCACATTATCGGTGATCTCCCGCAACTCCCGGTTGGAATAGTCTGCCGGAAGGCGCAGCTTTGCGGAGTTGAGCAGGGTCATATATACGGTATCGGTACCGCGCAGAAGGTCTTCCTGCGGCACAACACCGATTTCGTATTTCATCTGATTGTAGTTTTCATAGACGTCCACACCGCCGTTGAGCACCTTGGCCTTTGCGGGTTCATATCCGGTGACCGCATTGATGAAGGTGGTCTTGCCGGAACCGGATCCGCCGAGCAGAAGCACCAGATGACCCGGCTCAATCGTCAGATTGATGTCCTTAAGCAGGACCTTTTTCTTATTCCAGGAGACGTTGATTACCCGCTCATCGATGGAAATGATGAGGTTTCTCCGGAAGCCGGACGCAAGGTTGTACACAAGCCGGCCGGGTAAGTAGACAAACGTCGTGGAGCCGATACAGATCACGTCATACAGACTGATCGTCGCTTCCTTGTCGATCTTCTGTCCATTGAGGGTAATACCGCGGTCAATATTCACATCCAGCACGCGCCAGGTTCCGCCGTTGTTTACGAATACCGCATGCGGATACTCGTCATGGTTTTTCCGCTCTCCGGTTGCGGAAGAAAACTGACGGAGCGCTTCGGAAGAATAAATGGTGATCGGCTTGGATTTCTTGCGCAGAAGATAGGATTTCCATTCCACATATTCATCATAGGAATCTTCAAACACGAATACCTGTGAGCTGTTTCCGTCGATGATACGGATCAGGGAACGGTTCCGGAGTTCGACCGGATTCTGGTTTTCAATCGGGGTTCCGTTGATCAGGGTCTTTGTTTTCAGATTGCAGTTTTCAAATACCCATTTATGTCTGGCCATACGGATGCGGAACTGCGGCGCTCCGAGAAACCCGCAGTCCAGGGTGAGAACACCGTTCACAATATCCGGCTTTTCCCCGTAACGCACTTCCGTGGTTTCGCCAAGCGAAAACTGCATATGATCACCGCGGGCGTTGAGCGCGGTCAGTTTCGCAAGATCTTCGATATGCTCATCATTGAACGTCTTGGTCGTCTCGTTCTTTTTCACATTGGGATCCGTTGTCTTCTTCTTGTCGTTTTCACTCATGTAATAATTCCCCCTGTAAGGAATGCCTGTGTATTATGCTCAGCGGAAAATACCGCCGAGTGTTGATAATTTTGCGGTAAACGCGGCGAACTGTTCCGCGGAAGTTTTAAAGGAAGAAATGGCACTGTTAAGTGACTCATAATCCAGTTCCGAGACGCCTTTGACAGCCGGACCGGCTTCATCAAGCAGGGTATTTACCCGCTCCAGTGTCTCGGTCAGATCTGCGGTCAGTGTGATCAGCTTCGGGCCGATGATCAGAATCGCCGCAAGAATCAGGATCAGAATCAGAATCTCAATATAAACGGTAATGCGCCGCTGAAATGCGGCGGTTTTCTGCTGGCTGGCAAGCCGCAGAAGAAGCTCATGATCGTCGAGCGACAGCTGTGTCTGCTTATTGTCTTCCATACAAAATCCTCGTTAATAATTCTATATTAATACAGACTTCTTTTGGGATGGAATATCCGTTCAACGAAAAAGAGCAGTGCATACTGCACCGCTCTAACAGACAAAGCTCAGATAATAGGGGAGCTGCTTTCTCCACCAGGGCCAGTCATGTGCGACATCGTCACCCCAGAAATCGACCCATGCGGGAATATTCTTGTATTCAAACAGTTCCTTCATACGCGCGCTGTCTTCCTGCATCGGATGTTCCCAGGCGCCGCGTCCGCAGCAGAGGATGATGTCCCGGTGACGGTACATCTCGACGTACGGGTGGTCATACGGCATGCCGTTGATGTAATCCACCGGCGAGTTGGCATATACCAGATCGTCGAAGTAGTCGCCGAAGAACAGACGGGCATTGTATGCGCCGGAGAGGGCGATACACCCGGAGAAGATGTCCGGTCTTCTCAACATGAAGTTCAGCGCATGGGTTCCGCCCATCGAGCATCCCGTTGTCAGAATGCCGGCCGCGTAGTGGCCGTTGTTGGCATCCTTGTTGATATCGAAGATGCGCGGGCAGAGCTCATCGCAGATGTAATTCACATACGCTTCCTGGTTCTGAATGCGGGCCCGGTTGTCCCAGCTCTTGGAAGACCAGGAGTTGACGTCGTTGGAGTCGCAGCAGAACATCTGAATCCGTCCTGCGTCAATGAACTCCTTTGCACAGTCGATCATTCCCTGGTTTTCGTAGTCGAAGAATCGTCCGTCCTGGGAAGGGAATACGAGGATCGGTTTTCCGGCATGTCCGTAAACCTTGAACTCCATATCCCTGCCGAGGTTGCTGCTGTATTCCTTGTAGTATTCTGTCTTCATTTCTTCTTTGCCTTCTTTTTGGCCGGCTGTTCCGTTACTTCCTCTGCCTTGCGTTCCACCGAAGGTTTGCGCTCATAGACAAAGCGCATGAATTCCATGACTTCTTCTTCGGTGCGGAAACGTGCGATATAGGCTTCATCACCCATGGCACTGCCGAGGATGGACGGCATGCGTTCATGCATGCAGATTGCCTGGCCGTACTTCTTGTAAACATCTGCCATCGAATTCTGATAGGCAATATAATCCCGCTTTCCGGTATAGGCACAGAAATACGGACGCTCGGTATCATAAAGACCTTCGTTGAACATCGCCATGTTCGCATAGATGCGGTATACGTTGATGTCATTTGCGAAGTTCATCATATCCGGTGTATATCCTCCGGGCGGACGCATGTTGACTTCAAGGCCTACGAGATCGCCTTTCTTTCCAAGGCCCGGTTTGTCTTCGGACAGCCGGAAGTATTCCGTATGGAAGAAGCGGGCGCGGATATCAAACGCCTTGATGACTGCGCTTCCCATCCGGTCGAGGTCTTCGGGAACTTTCCGGACACTGTAGTAGAAACATTCGCCCTTCATGTTCACGATGTCCATGATCGGCTCCGGGAATACATGGGAGGTGCGGAAGATGATGTTTCCGTCCTGATCGGTGATGCCGTCATAGCTGACGATATATCCCGGAACGAATTCTTCCATGATGTACTGTGTCTTGAGATTCTGCCTGTAGAAATCCTCAAGCTGCGCATCATTGGCGATCTTCCAGGTCGCATTGGCGCCGACGCCGTCATCCGGTTTGACGATGACCGGATAGCCGACTTCCCTGATGAACTTCTTTCCTTCTGCCAGGGTGGACACAAGGTGGTAGCGGGCAACCGGAACACCGGCTTTCTCATAGAATGCCTTCATATTGGACTTGGTCTTGTAGCGCATGACCGAGTCGCTCTTGTCGCCGGATGTGATGTTGAAGTCTGTGCGCAGGCGTGCATCCTGCTCGAGCCAGAACTCGTTGTTGCTTTCAAGCCAGTCAATCTTGCCGTGCTTATGCGCAAACCATGCGACGGCGCGGTACATCTGATCGTAATCCATCATGGAGCCGACCTGATAGTACTCGTCCATCGATTCCTTCAGTTCCTGAGGGAGTGAATCATACGGATCTTCACCGATGCACAGCGAAGTTCCGCCGACTTCCTTCCAGGCTTTCGGAAACTGGTAATACGTTCTTGGAAAATTTGGAGAGATAAACACAAAATTGCTCATATTCAAATCCGCCTTCCGTTACTACTTAGTATTTATAAATGATACCACAAACAAACAGGCACAATATGACCCCGATGCAAAGTTGTAAACGATACCAATGCCCAATTCGCACGATTTCATGGAAAAACTTGACACTTCGGTCTATAATGCACATGTCTTACATATCGCATCACATATGCTTTCGAATCCGGCGAAAGTGTTTCTACCCTGCGGCCTTAACTGCGGGACTGTGATGTTTTTGTTTTTTCCGGATACTTCTGCGAACAGGGGATGGTATGCAGGAGTATTTGTTTTTCAGGGGATATGGAAAGACGAGAAGGGGGTAAACATTTTACATGTTTGAAAAGTTTTTTAAACTCAAGGAAAACGGTACCGATGTAAGAACAGAAGTCATTGCCGGCATTACGACCTTCATGACCATGGTCTACATCCTTGCGGTCAACCCGAGCATTCTGGAAGCTTCCGGAATGGACAGAGGTTCGATCCTTACAGCTACAGCGGTCGCTTCCGCGATTGCCTGCTTCTGTATGGCAGCGTTCTCCAACAAGCCGTTCGCACTGTCCGCAGGTCTTGGTCTCAACGCCTACTTCGCATATACCGTATGTATCGGTATGGGTTACCCGTGGCAGGTTGCGCTGACCGCAGTATTTGTGGAAGGTGTTGTATTCATTCTTCTTTCCCTCACCAATGTTCGTGAGGCAATCTTCAATGCCATCCCGGCCAGCTTGAAGGTAGCGGTATCTGTCGGTATCGGCTTCTTCATTGCCTTCATCGGTGTTCAGAACGCCGGCCTGATCGTTGACGGTTCCACACTCGTCACACTGTTCGGCTTCAACGCATCCATCGCAAACGGCACATTCACCACACAGGGAATCACAGTTATCCTTGCGCTTGTCGGTGTTATGATCATTGCCATAATGCTGGTCAAGGGCGTAAAGGGCTACATGCTGTATGGCATTCTTCTCACCTGGCTGCTCGGCATCATCTGCCAGCTGCTCGGTATCTATGTACCGAACCCGGAGGCAGGCTTCTACTCCGTCATCCCGACTGCGATCTTCTCCGCACCGGCTTCCATGGCGCCGACCTTCATGAAGCTTGACTTCTCCTACATCGCAACCCATACACTCGACTTCATCGTCGTTGTATTCGCATTCCTGTTCGTCGACATCTTCGATACCCTGGGAACCGTCATCGGATGTGCTTCCAAGGCTGACATGCTTGATGAAGAGGGCAAACTGGACGGCATCAAGGGCGTTCTGCTCGCAGACGCAGTCGGTACCACTGTCGGTGCCTGCCTTGGTACTTCCACAATCACAACATTCGTTGAATCTTCTTCCGGTATCTCCGAAGGCGGCCGCACCGGTCTTACTTCCGTTACCACCGGTATTCTCTTCCTGCTGGCACTGTTCTTCAGCCCGCTGTTCCTCACAATCCCGAGCTTTGCGACAGCTCCTGCGCTGATCGTTGTCGGCTTCCTGATGATGCAGCAGGTCACAAAGATTGACTGGACTGATCTCACAGAAGCGATTCCGTGCTTCTGCTGCATTACCATGATGGGCTTTGCATACTCCATCTCCGATGGTATTGCATTCGGTATCGTCAGCTTCACAATCCTGAAGCTTCTGACCGGCAAGGCAAAGGATCTCAACGTTCTGCTCTGTGTTCTGAGCGTTCTGTTCATCCTGAAGTACTTCCTCATCTGATTGAATTCATATCAGAGTCAGACATGAAAAAACCCTGCGGAACATCCTTCCTTGTGGAGGAAAACCGCAGGGTTTTCTTGTGCCGGAATGAAGCGGTCACTGACGCATCGCAAGCAGGCTGATCGCAATGAACAGCTGCCCTGCATAATACAGGGAAAGATTCGTGACCCGCAGGCTGAACTTTCGTTCCTTTCCGAACGTGTTGAGAATCAGAACGATGTCACTGATCAGAAACAGAAATGCGCCCGCCGCAAAGATCGTATGAAACAGGGATCCTTCCGCAATCAGGTTGCCGATGGATACGCAGTTGAGCAGAACCACCGCACCGATGTAGACGATGCCGAAGATCCTGAATGCTTTTTCTGCAGTGATCTTTGAGAAGATCCAGACCATAAGCAGGGCGGTCAGTACAATCGCCGCAATGATGGAGATCAGCTTGGTGCGGCATTCCGGGAATACCGCAAGCAGATAACAGATGTGACCGGCAAGAAAGACGAGGATGCCTGCGAGAAAGACGGGTTTTGCGTGCTGTTTCAGCACATAGCGCAATCCCAGCAGGATATCCGCAATCATGCCGAGCACAAGGCCGATCGTGATCATCCTTGCAGGATAGGTTCCGTTGGAGTTGGTGAGTCCGAGAATGACAAAGCAGAGGCTTGCAAGCCCCTTGAACATGACGGCGCGTGTAAAGCGGTCCTTCCGTTCTTCAAGAATGCAGTACGTGGACAGTAAAAGACACAGAACGATCAGAACAATATTATTCATTATTAAGCCCCCTGATTCCTGTTACTTACAGAATACAACAGTTTTCTGCGGTTTTTAACACACGGTATAATGATGCTGTATCAGGAGGTACCTGTCATGAATCAGCTGGAAGAAAACCGCGCCGTGATCGGTGATGTGGATCAGGAGATGGCACAGCTCTTTGTGCGGCGTTTTGAAGCGGTTCGCAAAATCGCACAGTATAAGATGGAACGGGGACTGCCGGTGCTTGACCGGTCCCGGGAAGAGGCACTGATTGCCGAAAAGGAACAGCTGGTTCCTCAGGAGCTGCGTCCCTATTTCCGGATGTGGTATGAAGGCATGATGGGCGCATCCAGAGCGTTTCAGAGTGATCTGATTGCCCGGCATACAGACGGTTCCGCTGCAGAGGAGTAAGACAGAACATGTCCCGTTACATACTGAATGAGGGATATGCGCTGCGGGGCTGGAAGGGTCTGCCGTTTGCGCTGCGGTATCCCGATCCCCATAAGACCGAATTCTTCGATAAGGAAAGCTACCGTGTTGTCTATGCGCTCGACGGAGCGCATGACATCGATGAAGCGGCGAAGGTTGCCGGCGGGGAATGGGACGACCAGTTCCAGTACTGCACGGAAAACCATTACCGCAGAATCTATCCGCGGGACAGTTCGAATGCCGGATTCCCGGACTGAGCGGCATCGGTTGAGGAAGGAAGCCACTGCGGCACCAACGATGCCTGCGGTCAGAGCGCGGTCGTATATACGGGCTTCCGTGTAGATTGCCTGATGCTCAACTGCACAAAGGCATGGAAGTAACGCGTCAGCGCGATTGAAACTGATTCATCAAAGAAGAGGGAACGGATCTGTTCATGCAGGTCCGCTCTTTTTGCGTACGATAATTTGTCAATTTAAGCGCAACAATCTTTGTGAGTGGCATTAAATACTTCGGATGGTGTCTGATATCCCAGGCACTTTCTCGGTCTGTTGTTGAGTAGTTCTATCTTTTCCGCAAGGTCTTCCTCTGCCACTTCCG
>JAFOLE010000110.1 GCA_017419465.1 Solobacterium sp.
ATCACGCATGATATATTCAGTCAGCTCGGTACCTTTGCGGATGATACAGAGAACGAGCGTTTAATTAAAACAGCAGAAATGGTGTATTCGTTTGAGAACACCATGTATGGAACTCTTGGCCCGGAGAAAACAGTATTTAATGACGATGCCAATGAGGCAATGAAGGAGACAGTCGCCCGTAAACACAAAAAGCCCGGTTTCTGATTCAGTATTATCACTGAATGCAGAATCCGGGCCTTCGTTTTAAACAGGTCATGCGAATAGGAATCAGATCCCGCTTTTGGATTGTTACCTGTCCCAGACCAATACGTCCTGAATGATTCCGAACGATTTGGCACGGAAATAACTTACTACAATTACCGGGGGAGCGAACGATCCCCGCGGGTCATAATAACCTTTTACAGTTTTGGTTTCATAGGTTGCGTGACAAATGCAGATTTCTTCTCCGATGTTTATACCGCAGCCCATCGGAACGAGTGCTTCGTTCTGAGCTAAACCAGTCCCGCTTATATCATTAATTCTGAATGTACCGACGGAAGTTAATCTGGCATCCAGTTTCTCTCTGGTCATACCGCCGCCTGCGTCGGTGCCGCCGGAAACATCTGACAGCTGTTCATTTGTTAAATCTTCTTTTTTCATTTCAAGGGCCTCCCTTATCATTTTAATGTACGAATATTCTGTTTTCTGTCCATGAGAACGGAAAAACAGGCTGACAGCCCTGAAATGTAACATGTCATGTTACATTTTGCGCCTGCTGTCTTCTTGTTTTGGGCTGAGGCAGACCCTATCATGAAGTCATCAACCGGGAAAGGAGAATGGATCCATGAACAGACTTGGAGACAAGATTGCAGAAAAACGGAAGATCCAGGGCATGACGCAGATTGAGTTTGCCGAGAAAATGCATGTGACAAGGCAGACGGTCAGCCGGTGGGAAGCCGGTACCGCGATGCCTGATATCGACAAGATCGGAGAAATCGCTGACATCCTCGGGGTAAGCTGTGATTATCTGCTTAAAGATGATGTGTCCGAAAGCGGGACAGCACAGATAACAGGTGTCGGAAAGCTCCTGAAAAGCCTGGCTGGCAAGACCGTGCAGCTTTCATTCTTTGATGAGGAACAGGATATTGATCTGTTCAATACACCGTGCCGCATCATGGAATTTGAAGGCAACTGGATGCGGGTTTCCGCTAATACAAAAAAGGGAACGATTGAAAAGCTCATACCGATATCCTCTGTGCTTTCCATTGAGCTCGTAAAGGAGGATCAGTGATGGAGTATATAGGTATAGTATTCGGGATATTCGGACTGGTTGCGTATGTGGAGCTTTCGTCCCTTAAGAAACGGGTGGCTGCACTGGAGAAAGAGCTTGCCGGTATTGAAGGAACACCCTCGTTTGAAGAACGGAAAGCGCTGCTGGATGCGGTTCATGGATACATCGGAAAGGCGGTAATCCTGGATCTGAAGGAAGATTGTGAAGATGCGGATATCGCAATGTACGGCAATACAAAACACGGAACCAATACGATCCTTGACGCAGATGATGACTGGATCCTTGTCCGTATCGATTCCGCAAAAGGCAGTAAGGAAAAACTGATCCGGGCAGGATCCGTTCAACGGATCAGCCTTGTCAGCGATAAGTAATAAACCTGTATGAACGCCGTGCGCATACCGAATGCGTGCGGTGTTTTATTTAGGGGCGGGATGAAATACGGTAAGATAAACATAGAAACGGAATCAGCGCAGCGAAACACATGTGCTTAGGAACTGAGTGAATAATGGACGTTACCGCAGAAACACTGTTTGTTAAAACATATATCCGCAAAAACCGCCAGGAACGGATTCTGTTTGAACTGACAACGCCCGCAAGGCGTTATGACGGCTTAAGCCGGTTCAGTCATCAGGCAGAAGAACTGATCAACCCGGCAAGGATATCCATGGAAGGCGAAGATCTCAATCACAGAGCGGAGTTTACCGCCTTTGTCAGAAAACACAATGAGATATGCCGGATATTATCTCCGGATCCGTTCCTGGATCAGAAGCAGCTGCCGCTGGAAGAAGCGGTTTCAATGGCGGGTATGGGTACGGATGCGGCGCTGATCATCGGAAACGGATTTGCGGTGGTATTTACGGAAGCGGAAAAAGGCGGAAGAAACAAGTATCTGTTGTATGATGCGGAGTTTCAGAAGAAGCACAGCTGAGGAGTAACGAAATGCAGGGAACGAAGGAA
>JAFOLE010000111.1 GCA_017419465.1 Solobacterium sp.
ACGCAGAACAGCACAAGAAGAACACAGACCGCAATCGTGGAGCGGTTATAGGTATAGGTGCGGTTCAGATCATTCTGTTTCTGCGTCCAGACCGCATTGAACGAATCCGCAGAGGTCTGACGCCGTTTTCGGACAAGTTCCGCAGCGAGATCCTCCGGACTGCCGAAGGAATCCAGAATATCCTGCGGATGCTTTCCGGAAGACAGCTCTTCCGCATAGTATTCCTCAAATGCATGCATCACTTCTTCACTGAGTTCCGCGGAAGAATTTCCAAGTGCCCTGCGCAGACGCAGTCTGTATTCGTTTTTTTCCATAGATCCGCCTTCCTTCCGCTCAGATGATACCCAGCTGATGCAGAATAATCATCAGCACAAAGAGTGCCGGAATCAGGATGGAGGCACCCATTTTGAAATCAGTAAGATTCCGCATCAGGTCCCGGTTTTTCGAAACCCAGAGCGCGTCAATTTTCGCTTTGTCCGGATGGTTGTGATACAGTTCATCAATCTCTTTCAGAAGATCTTCCGGATCGCCGAATTCCTCCAGGATCGCGGAGACCCGTTTTCCCTGTGCGACACCATTGGCATAATGAGACTCAAATGATTCCATAATTTCATTTCGAAACGACTCCGGGTAACTGAGAAGCCCGCTTCTCAGCCGGAACGTATATTCCGTTTTATCCATGATTCAATAGCCTCCTTGTTGATTCGGAAAACCGGTTCCATTCTTCCAGCAGCTGTTTCTGATAGGTTCTCCCTGTTTTTGTCAGATGATAATACTTTCTGGCCGGTCCTTTTTCCGCCTCTCTCAGATACGTTGTGACATATCCGTTTTCCTTAAGACGTCCAAGTACGAGATAAATCGTTCCTGCTTTGACATCGAGTTCCTGTGCGATGCGTGTGGTCAGATTATATCCATAGCCATCTTCCCTGCTCAGAAGTGTCAATACACAGAGCGGAAGAATGCCCTTTTTAAACTGTGCATTATCCATAACTATATTGTTATGCATTATAGTCTGCTTTGCAATATATACACACAGAAAAACGGCTGTCATCCGTCTTCGGACAACAGCCATTCTCAAATTAACACTTACCACTGCGGATGAATCAGTTCCCGCAGATCTCGGTCATAGATGTCACGAACGCCATCCATCTGTGCTTCCGTGAGCGGCGGAAGCTCGGATGCGCGCACATTGTCCGTGACCTGGGATGCACGGCTTGCGCCGGGAATGACCACACTTACCGCATCATGCATGAGAACCCAGCGCAGTGCGATCGGCGCAAGATCTTCGGTGCCGAACAGCTTTTTCAGCTCTTCCACCGCCGCAAGACCGGTCTCATACGGCACGCCGGAGAATGTTTCTCCCTTGTCAAAGGACTTTCCTTCCCGGTTATAGGAGCGATGGTCCTTCGGACCGAATGCGGTATCTTTTGTGAACTTTCCGGTCAGAAGGCCGCTGGCCAGCGGCACTCTTGCGATAATGCCGATATTCTTTTCCTTCGCCTTTGGAAACAGTTCATCGAGCGGCTTCAGACGGAACATGTTGAAGATGACCTCCATGGCCGAGATTCCGTAGTTCATTGCCTGCAGACCTTCTTCGACCTTTTCAATACTGACGCCGTATCCCCGGATCTTTCCGGCAGCCTTCTGCCGTTCCAGTTCCTCAAAGATATCGTCTCTTGAAAACACCGGTGTCGGCGGACAGTGAAGCAGAACCATATCGATACAGTCTGTCTTCAGACGGGACAGACTGCCGTCGATGTAGGAGGCAATCGCCTCAGGTGTGTACATCTCCGCGGTATGCGGATTCAGCCGGCGTTCGACCTTGGTGGTGATGTAAAAGCGATCACGGTTTGATGCGATGTATTCACCGATCGTCTCTTCGCTCTTTCCGCCGTTGTATACATCCGCGGTATCGATGAATGTGATACCCGCCTGATCTGCGGTCTCCAGAATCTTCATCGCCTCGTCATGATTGAACGGATCGCCCCATCTTGTGCCAAGCTGCCAGGTGCCAAGCCCGATTCTCGATACGGTACGTCCGGAGGATCCAAATACTGTGTTTTCCATATGTTATTTCCCTTCGTGATTCATTCAACCCAGGATACCGGATTTCCGGTCGGTTTCCTGGTGCCGCGTTCCGGCATTCCGTCTGCGCCGTAACCGAGGATCAGCCCTCCGGTCACAAACTCATCATCTTCCATGCCAAGCTGTTTCATGCAGTCACGCACTATCGCATGATCGGTAAGCCAGTGCAGCTGGTTGATCCAGCAGGAGCCAAGATCCAGCGCATTGGCCGCAATCATCATATTTTCCAGCACACAGGCACTGTCTGCCATCGCATTGCCGTAATCCTTCTTGTTTGCGGTCACGATCAGAACCGGCGCATTGTAATGGAATACGTAGTTTCCTTCTTTGGCGCGGGTAATGGAACTCTTCAGGGAGACATACATGTCATCCGTTATTTCCATCTCCGCAAATTCCCGCTGTACAAGTTCTGCCAGCTGATCAAGTTCTTTCTTTCTCGTAATCACGATCAGACGTGTTTTCTGGCTGTTTGAACCGCTCGGCGCAGCACGTCCTGCCGCGATCACTTTTTCAATCAGTTTTTTGTCCGGAATCTCCGGTTTCATTCGTCTCGTACTGCGTCTTGTCAGAATGCTCTCCAGTGCTTCCATGTTTCCTTACTCCTTCAGTCGACTATAACTGTTTTTCCCGTCACTGCCTCAAAATGATATTTCACGATGCCAAGATCTGTTCGAAGACAGGTGCCGATTCCTTTCGATCTCAGATGCACTTCCCCATCACGGTATGCGAACTGAAATTTCTGCTGGTTAGTTGCGGTCGGCGCAAGCAGGGCAGCGTTTACCCCTTCCGCAAACCAGTCCGGCGCATCCGCACTGACACTCACATCACGTACGGTTTTGCCTTTATGCGCCGTTCCCTGTGTTTCGCCATAGCCCAGCGCAATCACCATGCACAGTGACTCGCCATCCGAAAGGATCTCCTTTACCTTCCGCTTGTTAAACGTCAGTGCGACCCAGCAGGTATTCAATCCAAGCTGCTGGGCAAAGAGCACCAGTTTTTCTCCGTAATACCCGCAGCGAAGATCAAAATCCGCATCCTTCTTCCCTGCCAGCACAATATAGTTATTCACGTTTTTGAAGTTTCCGTAATGCGCAAGCCGGGAATCGAATCCATCCGGGTCATCATACCGTATGAAGATATGAACATTGCCTTCCTTACTGCATTCCAGTGCGCAGGCATCCAATTGACTGCGGAGTTCCTTCGGAATCGGTTCTGCGGAATAAGCGCGCACGGAATGCCGTGCGGTGATCGCTTCCTGAATGGTCATCATACTGTGTTCTTCTTTCAGGTTCATTATAGGCACGCTTTTTCGAAAAGCGTCCGATAACGCCCCGCACCGGTTTGAATACGGTCTGAACCCGTGCTATATATTTCAGTGCCGGATTAACAGTTTCCGGTATTTGTTAACAACCGTATTTTTTCAAAGGAGACAGCCGGTTATGTCACAGTCATCCGTAAAGCAGGATCAGCGCATCTATATTCTCTCTCAGGAAGCCCCTGCGAAAGCCGTTATCAAACTCGGTGTACCACTGATTGCGGGCATGTGCATCATGGTGCTCTACAATCTTGTGGACACGTATTTCATCGGCTTAATGCATGATGATTATCAGCTTGCGGCAGTCAATCTTGCCTATCCCGTCATGATGATCACGATCGCACTGTCCAATATGATCAGCACCGGTGCTTCTTCATTAATCGCACGGAAACTCGGTGCGGGAGACCGGGACACGGCAGAACACACCCTGACCACCGGATTTGTGCTGACCGTATTCAACAGTATCCTCGTGGCGGTATTCGGTCTTATCTTTCTGAATCCGATCGTCACCGCCCTCGGCGCAAAGGCAAATACCTTTGCCTATACCGCAGACTATGTGTCGGTTATTCTTGCGGGAAGTCTGTTTACTATGGGCAGCTATACCTTCGGCGCCCTGCTGCGGAGTGAAGGATCCGTAAAGTATTCCGTCCTCGGGATGATCGCCGGAACCATTACCAATATCATTCTGGATCCGCTGTTTATCTTTATCTTCGGAATGAAGATCAAAGGTGCCGCCATCGCAACGATTCTCGGCAATGCGGTCGGAACGGGCTGTTCCATGTACTTCTATCTCACCAGGAAAACGATCCTTCAGCCAAGAAGAGACATGCTGGTGCCGACAGCGGAGATCCTGAAGGAAATCTTCTGGGTCGGCGTTCCGGCAACGCTGGAAACCCTGCTTACATCCGGTGCGTATATCGTAAACAACAACCTTGCCGTATCGTATGGCGAGCTGACGGTTGCGGCCATGGGCATTGCGCAGAAGATCCTTTCGCTCGGGAATTATATTTACCAGGGATTTGCGGCAGGCACCCAGCCGATCATGGGCTATAACTACGGTGCCGGAAACTACCGGCGGATGCTCGATGTGCTGAAAGCCGGCGTGATGACCGTATCATTGACAGAGCTGGCACTGATGGCGGTCTACGGCATCTTTGCGCCGCAGCTGATTTCCATCTTCACCCAGTCCCCGGAGGTCATTGAGACCGGGAGTACTGTCCTTCGGGCAATCATGTTCATCCTGCCGTGCGTCGGTGCCACTTCCATGAGCCGGATGTCCTTTCAGGCGATGGGCAAACCGCAGTACGCCTTTGTCATCACACTGATCCGGCAGCTGATCCTGTATATTCCCTTATTACTGCTGTTCAACAGGCTGTTCGGCTTCCAGGGCATGATCCATGCCCAGCCGGTCACCGAACTGATCATGATGATCGCGTCGGTTTCCCTTCTCGCTCATGAGATCCGCCGGACGGAACGCAAACAGTCCTGATATGAAAAAAGCACAGTGAGGAATCATCGATTGTGATTCGGTCACTGTGCTTTTCGTTTTGTTATTCTTCCTTTCCCAGCACATGCCAGAAGTAATCGGTGCGAAGCACCCCTCTGCAGTAGCTGAGCCGGTTCTGTACGATCTGGCGGATGCTTTCCACGTACGTGTCACTGACTTCAACGCCTTCATTCGGTGTGAACACACCGGTTCCGGCAATATAGGTTCCTTTATCGGTCTTCCAGTCATAGTTCAGATTGAAGACCAGCGGCATCCGGTCAGAGAATACATCCCGTCCCGGCAGAAGCCGGCTGTCCCACTCTGCGCCGAAGAGATTCAGCAGTGTCGGAAGGATATCGATGCTGGAGGTCGGCGTATCGACAATGATCGGTTCTTCCTCTTCCAGACATCCGCTCCAGAGAATCAGACGGTTGTGGTCCCGCTCCAGATAGTTTGCCGGCTGATAACCGTAGAGATTTGCCAGGTTGTCACTTTCGTTCAGCGCTTCGCCATAGTCGAGTCCGTACGGGAAGTGATCTGCGCCGAGGACGATCACCGTATCATCCGCAATTCCCTTCTCTTCCAGTCTCTGGACAAGATAGGTCAATGCGTCTTCCAGTTCCATGTTCGCCGCAAGATATCCTTTTACAGAATCCGTATAGCCTTCAAGATCCTTCACTTCATCCCAGTGCTTCGTTGCCATGGCATTTCCGCCGTCATACGGATTATGTCCGCTGACGCTCATGTAATAGACATTGAACGGCTGTGCATCAATGTACTGATCCACCGTCGCCTCCATCATTTCCAGATCACTCTCCGGCCACTGGCTGGTAATGTTCTCTTCCAGACCGTTGCCGTATCCGGTGAATCCGTTGGAATAGCCGAGGTTGTTATGGGTGATGTTGCGGTCATAGAATGTGTAGTCATTGTTGTGGAAGGCCCATCCGTTGTAGCCGCGTTCATTGAGCTGATACGCCATGGTCATCACATTGTGAAACTTCGATGTGATCTTGAAGGAAGAGCCTCCTTCCGTCGGCAGAAGACCGAAGACGTTTTCATACTCGCCGCCGGTCGTTCCGGCAGAGGCCGGCTGATAGTAGTCTGTAAAATTGATTCCCTTTGTCGCAAGCCGGTACAGCGTCGGTGTCCGTTCGGGATCGATCACTTCTGCGGAGAATGCCTCCGCGGAAATGAAGATCAGATTCTTTCCTTCAAACATGCCGGTATATGCATTCTGCCGGGATGGTTTCTGCGCCTGTACATACTGATCAAGCTGACCGGTTACGGAATCCCCTCCGGCAATCAGTGTATTGAAATCGATATTCAGTTTATTGAATCCATAGGTCACCGGCTTTTCCGCCGTAGTTACCGCTTCTGACAGTTCCGTTTCCGCGGTATCCGCAAGCGTGGTTTCATCATGGAAGACGGTATCGGAATTCCGGTTCCGCAGATGATGTTCCACATCCAGCCGGAGTCCGGTCATCAGACCGAAGTCCGCGACCGCCGCCTGAAACGAATACTCATCGGCATAAACTCTCGACAGCATCGTGTCACTCTGCACATAGGCAATACCGCAGACCGCAAAGAGCAGCGTCGCAGCATAAAACACCAGCTGTTCCTTCGGCGTCCGCTTTTCTCCGCTGTCAAAGCGCCGCATGAACAGCATGTACAGGAAGAACGGCATCAGGAACAGAATAATATGCATCATGCCGGAACGGCTTGTCGTCATCTCAATGATCTGTCCGGAAAACCCTTCTGCCGCACCGGCACCGCCGGATACGACCGTGTTGACGTCATAGAAGACCTTGAACGTACGATAGACAAAGTAGTAAACACCGTACAGGTCGCACAGAATGATATAAAGAATTCCGCGGATCATCCGGTTCGTTCTCCCGGATCGGGTCAGTGTACCGACCCAGAAGATCAGTATCCCGTATGCGGCAGAGAACAGAATCACCTGCGGAATATAAAGGCTCTCGATCGTCTGAACCGTGGTCAGATTCAGGAGCACTTCTTCATATATCACCGCGGCAACAGCGAACAGAACCTCCGCAAACCGTCTGCGGAGATCATGCCCTGTCCCGTCGATTTCCTCAAATGAATTTTTCATACAAATAGTTATTATACTCGGATACCCGAAAATGTTGTTATAATCTTGCTTGGTTTACCAACAAAAAAAAGAACAGGAGTTATCCATGAATACCAATCAGGAATTACTTGCATTTATTCAGAGTTCACCGACCGCGTTCCATGCGGTAAAAACCGTCCGGGAGCTGCTTGAACAGAACGGCTATGAACCGCTTCCGGAGGGATCAGCCTGGAAGCTGAACCGCGGCGGCAGATACTACGTGACGCGCAACGGCTCTGCACTCATTGCCTTCCGTGTACCGGAGTCCGATTTCAGCGGATTCATGATCGGCGCCAGCCACAGCGACAGCCCGACCTTCAAGATCAAAATGAATCCGGAGCTGAAAGCCGAAGGCTG
>JAFOLE010000112.1 GCA_017419465.1 Solobacterium sp.
GCGTCCTGATACAGGATCACCGCAATCTCAGGACCAAGTTCCTTTGCCAGCTGTTCTTCCCATTCCGGACAGAAGATCTTCTCACCGTTGCTGAGAACAAGCACATCATTTTTCCGGCCTTTCAGCCGCAGGCGTCCGTTTTCATCGATCTCACCGAGATCTCCCGTATACAGAACGCCATTTTTCAGCGCCGCCGCCGTTTCCTCCGGGCGGTGCCAGTAACCTTCCATCATGCATGGTGTGGAAATCAGGACTTCACCTTCTTCACTGATCCTGCATGTGGTATCCGGACAGAGATCCAGCGCGAACGGATCGTCCGATCCGACCGAGATAGCCAGACCGCTTGCGGTTTCACTCAGTCCATAGCCGAAGCTGACCCGGATTCCCTTATCCCGGATGGCGTTCAGTACATGATCACCGCATGGCGCTGCACCGACAAGCACAGTATGACATTCCTTGTTGATACTGTCGGTCGTAAGCAGATACGACAGCAGTGTCGGTACCATGACCAGGATCGTCGTCCCGAATGTTTTCGGATCTTCCGTATAGTAACGCATGCCTCTGCCGATTCCGACGCAGGCGCCGAAACTCAGCGGCCAGAGCAATGTGCAGACAAGACCGAATACATGGCTCAGCGGCAGCATCTCCACAATCACATCATCGGCTCCGCATGCCAGCATCTGCTGACCGTTCCAGGCGGAATAGGCAAGTGCCTTCTGGCTCAGCACAACTGCTTTGTTGGAAGCGCTGGTACCGCTGGTAAAGACCAGGATATATCCCGGATACTCTACCTCACCTCCCGCAATCGCCGTGGTTTTAAATCCGGTGTTTGACGGCAGAATTGCCTCAATGCCAAACGTTTCGATGAGACTTTGTGTAACCTCCCGGGAGAGCGATGCGTCCAGGAGTACGGTGCGTTTACCGGCGATCGGCGCCGCAAACAGATCCACAATCCAGTCCACAGACGGAAGACCGTACAGACCGACACAGCCGTAAGGCTGGGCAGAAAGTGCTTCCGCGCGCGCCTCCACAAGGTCAGCCAGTTCCGCATAGGTAACGGTTTTCGGCGAACCATCCGCTTCTGCCGTTCGAAGTGCAGGCAGCGTTCCGTACGTTTCCTTTCCATGGTGGATAATCTGTTTGAAATTCTCACATTTCATAGGGCTATTCTAACACGAAAAACGCCGCTCAGAAGCGGCGATCCTCCAGTCGCAGAAACTCACGGGTGCGCTCTTCGCGCGGCGATTCAAAGAATGCCTTTGATTCTCCTTCTTCGACGATTTTTCCATGTTCCATAAAGATGGTGCGGGACGAAACATTCCGGGCGAAATCCATCTCATGCGTTACGACGATCATGGTCATGCCCTCATCCGCCAGCTGACGCATGACGTTCAGGACTTCCCCGATCAGTTCCGGGTCCAGTGCGGACGTCGGCTCATCAAAGTAGATGATCTCCGGATCCGCCGCAAGCGCTCTTGCGATGGCAACGCGCTGCTGCTGGCCGCCGGAAAGCTGGCTTGGATAGTGCGCTGCACGGTCTGCCATGCCGACCTTTTCCAGCATCCGCATGCCTTTCTCCTCGGCCTCTGCCTTGTCCATATGACGGGCAATCAGCAGTCCTTCCGTCACATTCTGGAGTGCCGTCTTGTTTCGGAAGAGGTTGTAGTTCTGAAATACGAATCCGGTATGCAGACGGATCTCACTGATCTGCTTTTTGGTGATATGCGCCATGTCATGCGTCACCCCGTCAAATACCAGACTGCCGCTGTCAGCGGTCTCGAGAAAATTGATGCACCGCAGAAAGGTGGTCTTTCCGCCGCCCGACGGGCCGAGCACTGCGATCACATCACCCTTTTCCACCGACATGGATACCCCGTCAAGAACGACGGTATCCCCGAATGACTTATGTAAATCCCTGACTTCTAGAAGTGCCATCAGATCTTATTGCCTCCATAGGAATTGAGTTTCTTCTCGCCGAATGCCTGTACCCGTGTCAGTACGGTCGAAAAGATCAGATAAATCAATGCAAGTTCAAGATACAGTGCCATGAACTGATACGTACGACCGCTGATCCGCTGGGTCACAAAGAACATCTCCGCAACCGTGATATTCGCCGCAAGACTGGTATCCTTGACCATTCCGATGAGCGAGTTGAACAGCGGCGGGAAAGCCGTGCGGAATGCCTGCGGCAGAACGATGCGGCGCATGATCTGAAGATAGTTCATTCCGACGCAATAGCCGGCTTCCATCTGTCCGGACGGTACGGATTCGATCGCAGCACGCATGGTTTCCGCGCAGTACGCTCCCTCATTGACCGCAAATACCGCGACTGCGGAAGGAAATGCGGCCACCTTGATGCCGATGCTCGGAAGCCCGAAGAATACGACATACAGCTGTACCAGCAGCGGCGTACCGCGGATCACCCAGATGTAAAAGCGGGCAATCTGCTTTAAAACCGGAATGTTGGCATACTGCACCATGGCAGTGATGATCGCGATGACCATCGCAATGGAAAATGCGATCACCGTCAGCGGGATTGTTACGGTAAGACCCGGCAGAAGGATCTTCCAGAATGAATCTATTAATAATCGAATAATATCCTGTGTTGTCATAATGTGTTTTCTTTATCCAGGTGATTATACTACAGGAAACACTGCGGTTTGTCTGCGGTTTTGCCTGAAAAGGCGCCTGCCTGCGCAGACGCCTTATGGTCAATACCGTTGATTGCAGCGAACTCAGAACGCTGAACCGGTCAGAAGCTCGTATGCTTCCTTATACTTTTCAATTGTCTTGTCGATGACATCCTGCGGAAGTGTATACCCGCTGTCCGGGTTAGCCTTCAGCCAGTCACGTACAAACTGCTTGTCATAACTCGGCTGGCTCTTGCCCGGCTCATAACCCGCAAGCGGCCAGAACCGGCTGGAATCCGGTGTAAGCATCTCATCGCCGATTACGACATTGCCGTTTTCATCCAGACCGAATTCAAACTTCGTATCCGCAATGATAATGCCGCGGGACAGTGCATAGTCTGCACACTTCTTATACAGCGCAATGGACGCATCCCGGATGGCTTCCGCATAACGCTGACCGTTTCCAGGGAACTTCTTTTCAAGCACTTCAATGGAACGCTCAAACGAGATATTTTCGTCGTGGTCACCCAGTTCCGCCTTTGTGCTCGGAGTATAGAGCGGCTCCGGCAGTTTTTCGCATTCCTTCAGTCCTTCCGGAAGTTTGATGCCGCAGACCGTGCCGTCTTTCTGATAACTTGCCCATCCGCTTCCGGTAATGTAGCCGCGGACAATGCATTCGATCGGAATCATGGTCAGTTTCTGACACTTCATGGAGCGTCCCGCAAACCAGTCCGTCCGGAAGAACTCCGGCATATCGGCAGTATCCACAGAAAGCATATGATTCGGAAGAATGTCCTTCGTAAAATCAAACCAGAAACGGGACATTCCCGTCAGGATTCTTCCCTTGTCTGTGACCTGATTGTTCAGAATCACATCGAACGCGCTGATCCGGTCACTTGCGACCATGATCAGAGTATCGCCATCATCGTAAATCTCTCTTACTTTTCCGCTGGCAACAGGCTGGTATTCTTTCATCTTCAAATTTCCTCCACGCGATATAATAGCACGCTCTAGAACAACAGACGCAACTTTTCATCCAGCAGATGAATCGTCACATCGGTTGAAAGCCCCCGGACCTCCCCGTCTGTATGCACAAAGACCGGTTTCTCCGTCTGAAACCGGAATTCCGGTTCCCGCAGTTCAACCGCATAGCGGGTTTCAAACTGAGTACCCTTATATGCCTTCGGAAACATCCGGAAAAAGGAAGATACCGTCACATCATTCACCACACAGAGATCCAGGATCCCGTCATCATGCTCTGCGTGCGGCCCGAACATGAAACCGCCGCCTTCATAGCGATGATTCATCACCGCGCAGAATACGCATTGTTCAAACCGCTGCTTTACTTCTCCTGCCGTAACCTCACAGGCAACCGGATGCATTCCAAAGATCGTGCGGATGGCTTCCGCAATATAGATGAGCTTTCCAAGATGGATCCGGTTCAGTTTTTCCTTCCAGGGGGACTGTTCCACGCGGAAACAGATTTCCGCATCCCAGCCAAGACCGGCGCTGATATTGAAGCGAAACCGCTGTTCATTCGGGAGCGTATGGCCGCTTTCATCCCCAGCGGCCGCATAATCATGCATGATCACTTCACCGACATCGATCCGGCGCACTTCCGTTCCCTGCTTGATCCGGGCAATCTGTTCATGGACGGTGGGCGCTGTGCCGACATCCTTTGCCAGATCATTCGCCGAGCCGCAGGAAAGAAACCCGAGTTTCACCATCGAAAAATCCGCAATGCCATTGACAGCCTCGTTCATGGATCCGTCTCCGCCGACCACGATCAGATTGACTTCCTGCCCGCAGGACGTCAGTTCATGGACAATCTCCCGGATTCCGTGATCAAGCGACGAATAATGAACGGTATAGGACACATCCTCAAACTCCGGCTCCACCGACTTCCAGAACTGTGCGGCCTTTCCGCCTCCGCCTGCGGGATTGATGACAAAATCAAAGGTCATTTTCTGATCAGCGCAGCGCCGCAGGCAAATGCGTCTCCGACAGCCTCTCCGATTACACGATATTTGTTTGCGGCACTGTCAAAGCAGATCGCTTTGAGTTTGCCGAGGTCCACCTCACCATCGGTAAGAATCGACTCATCCGCAGTCATGTTTACC
>JAFOLE010000017.1 GCA_017419465.1 Solobacterium sp.
AACCCTGTCGGACGCCTCTTTCCGGCGCACCAGTTCATACTGGCCTTCCGACATCGTCATCAGACGCACATTTGCCCGGGAAATAATCCGGTCAAAGTAGGTCATCTGGATATATGTCTCCAGCATGATCTTGTCCTTGTCGCGAACGGTTCCGTTGGCAGTGTCGGACAACGCCTTGACCCACTTGAGTTCCGCCTCCAGGGCAGCCTGTTCACCGGTCTTCTTTCCGATGTTCTCGAGGACTCCTTTGTTGACGGAGCGGCGGGTTCCGATGGCTTCCCGCTCCGCATCTGTCTCATCCTTTTCCTTCGTCAGCGCATTCTGTTCCAGCGTGACTGCTTCAATATCCGTATTGTCCCGGTCCTTCAGCTGTCCCTTCAGCGTCTCAGCCTTTCCTTTGAGTTCTGCGATGTCCGCAGCTGCGGCAGTGAACGCCTTTTCCGCACGTTCGATTTCCTTATCCGCCGCATCCGCAGCCGCTGTCAGGGTGCGGATGTTTTTCTGTGCCTCCGCCTTTGACGCAAAGCTCAGTTTCTCTTTCAGCACGCCGATCCGGTCTTCGGTATTCTTCCGGTTCTCACGGATTCCGGCAAGATCCTTTTCAAGCCGGCCCTGTTCCTGTTCGGCTGTCTCGCGCGCCTTTTCCGTTTTCGGAAGGAGGTCTTTGATCTCTGTCTGTCGTCTGCACAGCGCTTCGAGGTGCTTTGCCTCTTCCGCAAGCTTTTTGCCGGCGGCTTCCAGCTCCGCCTGCCGCGTTTCAAGCGCCGGCTTGATTGCGTCGAATTCGCTTACCGCAAGCAGTTCTTCGGCTTGCCGCAGCGCTGCCGCACGGTTTTCCTCGGCGCGTGTGATCAGCTTTCCGCATGTTTCACTGGCGGTGCGCATTGCGGCGTCCGCCTGCTCGCTCTGCGTTTTCAGATTATTCAGTTCTTCTTTTGACGGCGCGCCTTCCGACTTGCGTGCAGGTGATGGATGATGCACGGAGCCGCATACCGGACACGGCACTCCTTCCTGCAGGGTTTCCGCAAGAATGCCTGCCTGCTCATCAAGATAGGCTGTATGCCGGAGTTCGTAGTTTTTCTTCTGCGCCTCCGCAGCTTCTTTCAGACGTCCGTATTCCTTCTGCGCTTCGCGAAGGTCTTTTTCAATATCGCCGACCGTTTTCAGAATGCCCTTCAGGTCATTGAGTTTTTTATAGTCTTCCCGCGCTTTTGTGAGCTCTGTATTTTTCCGGATCAGATCCGCATCCGCGCCGGCAAGCTTCTCCTGTTCGTTTTTCAGGCTGTCCGCTTCCTTTCGGAGATCCCCGATGCGCTTCTGTGCGGTTTTGATTCCGGCTTCGGCAGCCGCCTGCTTTTTCTCCAGCTCCTTCGCAAGCGCCGTTTTCTCCTCAAGCTCGCTGTATTCCGGCAGCTCCGCAGCTGCCTTTGCAATCTCATCCCGGAGCTGTTTCACTTCCGGTCTGCGCTTTGCCTGCGCATCCCTTGTTTTTTCAAGCAGAGCCAGATCTTTCTTCTGTTCCTCAAGCTTTGCGGAGGTACGGGCAAGCTGTTCTTCGATCTGCTTTTTCTCCTTCGCTCTTGTCAGGATCTTCGTACGTTCCGTGATCTGCCTGTTCAGATCATTCGATTTCGTCTCCAGCGCCTCATAGGCTGCCCTGTCCTGTTCGATGAGTTTCTCGAGAAGCTCCGTGATTTCCGTTACGCTCAGCTCATTGTTCTGCGCCTTCTCCACTTCCGGATAAAGCACATCCGCATCACTGCACCGGATATCCTTTGTGTACTGGCGGATGCTTGCGTACGCCGCTTCATTTCTGCGGATCAGATCATTTGATTTCGAACGAAGGTTGTCCTGCAGGTCCTGGTAGGGTTTTGTCTGAAACAGCTTGCGGAGAATTCCCTTGCGCTCTTCCGTAGAGGATGTCAGAAGTTTCAGGAAGTCGCCCTGCGCGATCATCGCGATCTGGGAAAACTGATCGCGGTCGATACCGATGATTTCAATGATCGCGGCGTCCACTTCCCGTCCCTTGGTAAGAACGCGGCCGTCCGGATAATACAGTTCCTGTTCTGCGCCCTTCTTCACCATGCCGGTGCCGCGCTGTTTCGGGCGGTCATAGGCAGGACTGCGGCGGACCCGGTAGATCTTTCCGCCGTACGAAAATGTCAGATCGACTTCCGTCGGTGTATCCGCAGACGCATACTTAGACCTCAGCATGTCTGCCGTCCGGTTGTTTCCGGAGGGCTTGCCATACAGCGCATAGGTGATCGCATCAAAAATCGTTGTCTTTCCGGCACCGGTATCGCCGGTAATCAGATACAGTCCGCTTGTCCCGAAGGTTTCAAAATCGAGTTCGGTTACACCGGAATACGGTCCGAAAGCGGACATCACCAGTTTCAGCGGTCTCATTTCTCCTCCTCCCAGATCGTCTCGATCATTCCCTGCAGGAATGTTTTCTGTTCTTCACTCAGCTCTGTCCCGTTCTGCATGACATACAGATCTTCGAACAGTTCCAGCGGTGATTTGCGTTCCACATCTGCCGGTCCTTCGGCGGATGCCTGCGTTCTTGTCCGGCGGTTGTCATAGTCCAGCTTCATGAGGTTCGTATAGATCACCTTCAGCTTTGCAACCGCATCGGGAATATCTTCCTCATCCGTCAGGGTGATATGCATGTAATCCGTCCGGTAAGACGTATTGTCGTAATAATCCTTCCGCGTCAGTTCCTCATACGTGCCGCGGATTTCCTTCATGTCATGTTTCGGCGCAAGCGGAATCGTCCGCACCGTGACGTTTCCCTTTTCCTTCAGTTCCACGACACTGACCGATTTATGATGATTCGCTTCAGAGAAGGAATACTTCAGCGGCGTTCCGCAGTAACGGATCCGGTTTTCCACGATATTCTGCGGACCATGGATATGGCCGAGCGCCACATAGTCAAACGGCTCAAACACCGAAGCGTCCACGTTGTCCGTTCCGCCGACGGAAATCTCTTCGGAATCCGAACGGACGGCGCCGGTCACGAACTGGTGGGTGATCAGAACATTCCGACGGTCCGGATCGATGTCCATATGTGCGATCGCTTCCTTGACCGCATCCGTATAGGATGCAATTTCCGCATCGGGATAAAACCTCCGCACATGTGCGGGTTTGATAAACGGCAGGCAGTAAACTGCGGTTTCGCCGAATTCATCACTCCGGATAAACGGGGTGACGGTTCCGTCATATGCCGGGGAAAGATGAATGCCCGACGCGTCCATCAGACGGTTTCCGAACGCAAGACGCTCCGCAGAATCATGGTTTCCGCTGATGATAAATGTTTCCAGATGACGTTTGGAAAGCTTCACCAGGAAATCATCAAACAGTTCAACCGCCTCTGCGGACGGTATGGATTTGTCATATACATCTCCCGCAATGAGGACGCCGTCCGGCTGTTCCTCTTCGAGTATCCTGAGAATTTCCGTCAGGATGTATTTCTGATCTTCAATCATGGAGTAACCGTTCACGTTTTTTCCAAGATGAAGATCGGATAAATGAATCAGTTTCATCGGTCGTTCCCCCTTCAGCGGATTCCGTTTTTCTCTGCTTCTCTGCGCAGCTCTTCGTCGCTCATTGTCTCAACCCGTCCCAGGTCAATCACTGCCATCGGAAAACCGCCTGTCATCGCAGTTCCGTAATAGTCACGCAGTTTCTCACGAAGTTCTTCGGTATCCGGTTCCGTTTCATCCGGCCGGTACAGGTATTCATTATTGCCCATTGCCTGCCTCCTTCTTCTGATTCTATTGTCGCGTATCCGACATGCAAAAAATATTCCACTTTATATAAAGAGATAAAAACAGCCGGCGCATGAAGAACTGCGTTTCCGGCTGTCTGCGTATATCAGTGAATATCGTTGTAGGTGACCAGCTGAATTCCCTGTTCGTCCAGCCACTGCCGGGTCTTCGGGCTGCACAGCATTTCCACTTCCATCGCCCGCGGAACCGTGAGACTCG
>JAFOLE010000113.1 GCA_017419465.1 Solobacterium sp.
TATGACTGTGATGAAACAGACATCCTATGTATTCCGCCTGAAAGATCCGATTTCTTCGCTGTCGCATTTTATCGGATTTGCCCTGAGTCTTCCGGCCGGTCTGGCACTTCTTGTGACGGCATCTGCACGCGGCTGCGGTCTTGTGACAATGGCGGCGCTTTCCGTATTCTCCGCTTCGCTTTCCATGCTCTACTTTGCAAGCGCGGCATATCATGCATTCTATTTTGATTCCTGGCTTGACCGGCTCTTCCGCAAGATCGATCACTGCAGTATCTTCCTGCTGATTGCGGGCAGTTATACGCCGATCTGTGTGACGGTGCTGGAGCCTTCCGTCGGGATTCCGCTTCTTTATGTGATTTACGGCATTGCGGCTGCGGGTATTCTCTTCAAGCTCTGCTGGATCACCTGTCCGAAATATGTATCTTCCATCATGTACATCGGTATGGGATGGGCATGTCTTTCAGTTCTGCCGCAGATCATCCACGGACTTGGAAGCGGATTCTGGTGGCTGCTTGCGGGCGGCGTCTTCTATACCGTCGGCGGTGTCATCTATGCATTAAAACCGAATCTTTTTCCGAAAGAAGAAACCACCGGGTTCGGCAATCATGAACTGTTCCATCTGTTTGTGCTTGCCGGAAGTCTCTGTCATTATTTACTGATGCTGGGGACGATCACCCTGCTTGGCTAAACACAGAACACCATAAGTAAAACAGAGGCGATCCATACCGTTCAGCGGTACCGATCGCCTCTTTTAATAATTACCAGGTGATGCCTGTTCCTCTTGGATAAACAATTTCGTCGGTGAATCCGGTTCCTTCCACCCGCGGAATATTGACCGGCAGAGAAGCCGACGGACCGCAGTGTCCGAAAATGATGTCCAGCGCTGCCGGGATGTTAGGCCCGACGGCACCGGTAACCGCACCGGACTCACTGTACCGCAGACCGACAGGGTTATAAACCGCAAGCAGTGCATCTGCGCCCTCATAACAGGACAGATCATACGGAAGTTCCGTCGATATTACAATGCACGGAACACCTGCCGCATGGGCCTGCTGGATCAGCGACTGGATCTGCGGAATCATGACGGATTCCGCCGGATCAAACTGCGACATGTTATTGAGCCAGGACGTTACGATCACCGCATCATACCCAGCAACACTGCCCGGCATGTTTTTGCCGTAGGACAGATTGATGAAATCTGCCTCATAACTGGTTTCTCCCGCAAGACGGCGGAACCATTCTTCGAGCGATGCCCGCTGGGTTTCCTGTACACCCGCAAGCAGCACACGTCCATTTCCGGTCAGCGGAAGCACACTGTCGTTTTTCACAACCGTGACGCACTGATCCGCAATCGCACGCTCACTTTCAAGATTTGCGTTACTGCCGACAAAGTCCACCGCCTTCTGAATCAGCGCCGCCCTGTCCTGTGCACTCCAGTCCAGAATACCGCGCCTTGCCTTCATCGTAAGAACACGGGTGACCGCTTCATTCAGACGTTCTTCACTGATCCGGTCCCCGACCAGCCCGGCAAGCGTTTCCGCATACTGATCAAGACTGGTCTGCGCAGCCGCATCGGTAATCTCCATCGGCATAAGCAGCACATCCACACCGGCA
>JAFOLE010000018.1 GCA_017419465.1 Solobacterium sp.
CCGGATCCGAATACCGCAATGGAGAGAAGAATGGTTCCGATGTATTCAAGTACATATTCCCAGACTTCCTTTTCCATCGTAATGAAATCGGAAAGAATGCCGGACTTCGCGCGGGACACCAGGAAAAACAGGAAGGCGCCGAGCGTGACAGCTACCAGCATACATGGGATAAATGCTTCGATCAGTCCGATTACGAGACTGGAAATACTGAATACGCGTTTTTTCATATACAATCTCTGCCTGCTAATTATATCAAAATCCGCGCAGGCGGGACATAAAATCGCATGGCGATAAAAAAACAGCCCGCATCTGCGGACTGTCAGGAAGAATCATTATTCTTCGATATATACCCGTTTCATGACGACCGGTGTCAGCGGCTTGTCGCGCATGTCGGTACGTACTGCCGCAATTTCATCCACCGCATCCATGCCTTCCACGACATGGCCGAAGGCTGCGTAGTTTCCGTCGAGATGCGGGGCATCCTCATGCATGATGAAGAACTGGCTGCTGGCGCTGTCCGGCATCATGGAGCGTGCCATGGAAATGACGCCGCGCTTGTGTTCAATCGGATTGTTTACGCCGTTGGACGCAAATTCTCCCTTGATGGTTTTCTTACTGCCGCCCATTCCGTTTCCGAGCGGATCACCGCCCTGGATCATGAATCCGCAGATGACACGGTGGAAGGTGAGACCGTCATAGAATCCTTCCTTTACCAGTTCCTCAAAGTTTGCGGCGGTAATCGGCGCCGCGTTGTGATCCAGCTCGATTTTAATCGTGCGGCCGTTGTCCATTTCAATAACAATCATGTGTTTTCTCCTTCTGCTGTATTATCGGCGGGCAGTGCCTGTCTGATTCGCTTCCCGTCCGCTGAGGACATCCGAGAGGTCCTCTTCTTCTCTTATGGATTCACCTTTCGCTCTGCGCGGAACGGAATGCGGTCTGTATGTCCGCCGCTCCGGTGCGCTGAGCTCATCATAGCGCTGGCGTATTTCACTTGCCCGCAGATTGTCATACTTCAGGCTCTCTTCCACTTTTTCACGGTGGTTCAGGGAACGGATGTAATCGATCGTCAGATAGATATCAATGACAAGCAGTCCCAGCATGATGAGACCGAAGATAAACATATCTTCCTCAAAAATCAGAATCAGTCCGATCAGCATCATGAACAGGTCACCCGCAATCATGATTCCGGACAGAATTCGTTTCGAACGCAGTTTCATTGTTTCACCCCCGACTGATATCTTACCATTAATTCAGTCCATCGAGTTAAGCCGCACGGAGGATACATCCGGCAGCTGTTTCAGCATCTCAAGCAGATCTTCCACGGTTCCTTCCATTCCGGAAGTGCTGATCGTCATGACGACGGCAGCCTTGCGGTCTACGGGAACGGACTGGGAGATGGTAATGATGCTGGCGTTGACGCTGGAAAGACACCGGATCATCTCGCTCAGACTTCCCGGCCGGTCCTTCAGATTTACAGAAATGCTGGCACGGCGGGATTCACTGCTTTCCTGCATGCGGAAGACATAGTCCCGGTACTTGTAGAAGGTATTCCGGGAAATGCCTGCCTTGCGCACCGCATCGGTGACCGTCATGGTTTCATCGGCTTTCAGAAGTTCCCGTGCCTCAATGACCTTTTCGAGATAATCGGGAAGGATCTTTTTATGAACGATCAGATAATTGCCTGCCATACACCGTCCTCCATACGCTCCGGTCCGCCGCATACAGGCAGTTCCTGCACAGTCCAGTGTTCGGGAAGGGTCATGATGCGGAAGGACGCACCTGCAGTAAGGGAATGATCGCTGATCAGAAGGCAGGTGGACCCGCTTCCGCTGATGACAAGAATACCGCCGGTATCTTCTTCCGTGATTTTCTGAATCGTGTCAAAATTCGGAATCAGGGTTCTGCGGTACGGTTCATGAATCTGATCACGGGCAGCTTCCTTAAGCAGCCGGATATCACCGGTGCGAAGTGCATCACAAAGCAGAATTGCCCGTCCGGCATTGGATGCCGCAACGGCCCGCGGATAACTTTCCGGCAGGATGGCACGTGCTTCGGAAGTAAGCACTTCATAATCCGGCACGAGCGCCGTAAAGCGCAGACCTTCACTGCAGGAAAGGCGGCGTGAGATCCACGCATCCGTTCCCCGCATACTGGCGGTCAGACCGCCGAATACGGAAGGCGCCGCATTGTCCGGGTGACCTTCCATATCACTGACAATCTGAAACGTACGTTCGATATCGACCTCTCCGCTCAGCAGCTGTGCGGCAAGCACGCCGCCGGTCAGAAGGGAAGCGCTGCTTCCAAGACCGCGGGAGATGGGAATCTCCGTCTCGAATTTTACATGCAGGTTTCCGGTGCCGCCGGCCTTGCGGAATGCCTGTATGAACATGTTGTTTTCATTCTGATACGCTTCCGGGACCCCTTCGAGGGTCAGCGTATCAGACGGGGTCACTTCAAAGGTGTTATACAACCCCAGGGCGATGCCGAGGCAGTCGAATCCCGGGCCGAGATTGGCAGAGGTTGCCGGAACCCGAAGCTTAATCATGGGACAGGCCCTCCATCTTCGCCGCAATCCAGGCAATGCCTTCGGACGCAGGAATCACGGTGTCAAAACGCTCCGGCAGGGATTCGAGTTCCGCAAGTCCGGTGGGAACCGGCATGCCGGAAATTTCCGCAAGGGCACGGATTGCCGCAAACGGATCATCGTCGGAATGGCCGCCGACGGCGGACAGTACATCCTGCGCAAACTTATACGGGCTTGCGGTGGAAAGGACGACCGCATATTCCCGGTGACCGCCCGCACGGTACTGATGCAGGGCAGAGAGTGCGACTGCGGTATGCGGATCGATCAGAATGGATTCGTCTTCAAACAGATCATGGATTTCATTGCGGCACATGGATTCATCGCACCAGAAGGCGTCAAAGTCCCGGCGGATGAGTTCCATCATGGCTTCATCTGCGGTGTAGTGACCGGTGCTGTTCAGCTGATTCATCAAAGAAGCGGTCTTCTCCGCGTCGCATCCTGACGCAAAGAAGAGCAGGCGCTCGAGATTGCTGGAGACAAGAATGTCCATGCTGGGGGAGATCGTCTCATGGAACGGACGCTCCCGGTTATACGTGCCGGTGCGGATGAAATCCGTCAGCACGTTGTTGTCGTTGCTGGCGATGACAAGGCGTCCTACCGGAAGTCCTGCCTGCTTGGCAAGCCAGCCGGCAAAGATATCACCGAAGTTTCCGGTCGGAACCACGAAGGTTACGGGATCGCCTGACTGAATCTTTCCGGTTTCCACAAGCCGTACATAGGTACTGAAATAATAGACGACCTGCGGCACAAGGCGGCCGATGTTGATGGAGTTGGCCGAGCTGATGGTCACATTGTGACAGGCCTGCTTTACGGTATCGCTCGAGCAGGCTTCCTTGACCATCCGCTGACAGTCGTCGAAGTTTCCTTCCACTGCGACAACGGATACATTCTCACCGCGGCTTGTCACCATCTGTTTCTTCTGCACCGCGGAAACCCCATCGCGCGGGTAGAAGACCGTGATATCGGTATGCGGCACATCCGCAAATCCGCTCAGCGCTGCCTTTCCGGTGTCGCCGCTGGTTGCCGTCAGAATTGCGACAGTGTCGCTGCGGCTGTCCATGCGGTATGCGGCAGTAAGGAGATGCGGCAGGATCGTCAGAGCGAGATCCTTGAATGCGCTCGTCGGTCCGTGCCAGAGTTCCATGAAGGAACCGCCGCGGAACTCCTTCAGCGGTACTACTTCCTGTGTATCAAAGGAATGATCATATGCAGCGCTTACGCACTGATGAATGGTTTCGTTTCCGTAATCAGGAAAAAATGCGTTCAGAACCGCTTCCGCAATTTCCTGATAGGATTTTCCGACCAGTGTATTCCAGGGAATGGAGCAGTTGAGATTATCCGGTACATATAAGCCGCCGTCGGGGCTTAATCCGCGGATGACCGCCTGATGTCCGGGCAGCGGATTGCGCGCGGAACGGGTGCTGTAATATTCCATACATCTCCTCCTTGTTTCAAAGTCTATGTCATGATACTATGTTCCTGTTTTGAATACAACTGTACTCAAACGAGAAACAATACGGGAGGGATGCAAATGAAGATCGGATTACTCGGGCACGGCGTCGTCGGAAGCGGCGTGACTGCGATCACAGATTCCTGTGCGGTGAAGAAAGTACGCCGTCTGGAAGTGTCGCGGATCCTTGTAAAAGATGAATGGGAAATGACCGATCCCCGATGCACAACCAACGTGGAAGATATTCTTTCAGACCCGGAGATCGAAATTGTGGCGGAATGCATGGGCGGAATTGAACCCGCACATACCTTTGTCCGCAGAGCACTGGAATCCGGCAAGCACGTTGTCACATCCAACAAAAAGATGTTCGCGGCTTATTGCGGCGAACTGTTCGAACTTGCGAAAGAAAACGGAGTATCCATCCGTTATGAAGCTTCCTGCGGAGGCGGTATTCCCTGGATCAGCAATCTGACCCGGATCCGCCGTCTGGAACCGGTCACTTCGTTCCGCGGCATCTTCAACGGAACGACCAACTACATCCTGTCGCGGATGGCACGGACCGGAAGCGACTTCGCGCAGAATCTTGCGGAAGCGCAGAAGCTCGGCTATGCGGAAAAGGATCCGACGGATGATATCGCCGGCTACGATGTCCGATACAAGACCGCGATCACCGCTATGAAGGCATTCGGTGCCATCGTCAATGCGGAGGAGATACCAACCCTTGGAATCGCGGATGTATCCGCGGACGATATCCGCTGGGCATCGGAAAACGGTTATGTTCTGAAGCTGTTCGGTGCCGGCAGAAATCTCGATGACGGTGTCAGTCTCTGGGTCATGCCGGTAATGACCGGTGACCAGCAGGTGTTTGCCCATATCACGGATAACTTCAATGCCGTGGAATCGGAATCTCCGACACTGGGACCGGCAATGTTTGTCGGTCAGGGTGCCGGCTCTCTGCCGACTGCCCATGCGGTCGTACAGGATCTTCTGGATATTTACCAGGATCAGGACGCCGAGGCGGCATATGCGGAGCGCAAGACGGTCAACAATGATACGGTATGCGCCCGGTTCTATGTCCGTACGGCAAAGCCGGAGGCGTTTGCGGATGTCTGTGAAACCGGCATTGGAAACGGCGCGTTCCTTACAAAGGAGCTGCCGCTCAGTGAACTGCTTGCGATGATGAAAGGATGCGGTGATGAACATGTCTTTGCCGCAATGGTGATGGAATGATCAAGGTGGCAAAGTTCGGCGGGTCCTCCGTCGCAAATGCGGAACAGTTCTGCAAGGTAAAGAAAATCATCGAGTCCGATCCGGACCGTAAATTTGTCGTTTCCTCGGCATGCGGAAAAGAATCCAGCGAGGATCACAAGGTCACGGACCTGCTGTTCCTCTGTGAGGCGCATGTCCGCTTCGGCGTATCGTATGAGCCGATCTTCGAACAGATCGAAGCCAAATACAACCGCATCAAGAAGGAACTCGGACTGAAGCTGGATCTCGAAAAGGAGTTCGCATCCATCCGCAGTGTCATGAAGCGAGGCATGAGCACCGATTATCTGGTCAGCCGCGGAGAGTATCTGACCTCCAAGCTGCTTGCGGAATTCCTCGGCTACGATTTTGCGGATGCGGCGGAAGTGATCGCATTCCGTTATGACGGAGAAGTGGATATGGACCGCACCCGTGCGCTGATCGAAGCGCGGGTTACCGACCGCGGTCTCGTTGTGCCGGGATTCTACGGCGCACTGCCCAACGGCGTCATCCGTATCATGAGCCGGGGCGGAAGTGATATTACCGGCGCCATTCTCGCCAATGTCGTGGATGCGGACGTGTATGAAAACTGGACGGATGTCAGCGGCTTCCTGGTCGCCGATCCGCGGATCGTAAAAAATCCGATTGGCATTCCATGCATCAACTACAGCGAACTGCGGGAAATGTCGTACATGGGCGCCAACGTGCTCCATGATGACGCAATCTTCCCGGTAAAGGACAAGAATATTCCGATCAATGTGCGCAACACCAATGATCCGGATAATCCGGGCACCCTGATCATGGCGGACTGCAGTGAAAAGGATGCGGTCAATCCGCCGCATATCATTACCGGTATCAGCGGCCGCAAGGACTTTACCTGCATTACTCTGCAGAAAATGCACTCCAGCACGGAAGTCGGCTTCCTGCGGAAGATTCTCTCCATCTTTGAAGAATACGGCGTATCCATTGAATCCGTACCTACCACAGTTGATACCTATTCGGTAATCGCCGCGTCTGACCTCATCAACCACTGTCTGTATGACATCGTCGGAAAGATGAAGGAAGAACTGAAGCCGGATGACATCCGGATCGAAGAGCACATTGCCCTGATCGCGATTGTCGGCCGGGCAATGAAGGATCAGCCGGGGATCTCCGGACGTCTGCTTTCCGAGTTCGGACAGAACCAGATCAATATCAAGGTCATCAACCAGAGCAGTTATGAGCTCAGCATCATCATCGGCGTGCACAACCGCGATTTTGAAAAATCGATTCAGTGCATCTATGACAGATTTATCAAGGAAGAAGGTAAGAACGCATGAAAATCGGAATTCTCGGAGCGACCGGTGCGGTAGGCCGCCAGATGCTGGAATGCATCGAAGAACGCAATATCGCATGTGATGAGCTGCGGCTTCTCGCAAGCAGCCGCAGTGCCGGAAAGGCAGTGAAGTTCAGGGACAGTGAACTGATCATCCAGGAGGCAAAGGATACTGCATTTGAAGGACTTGATTTCGTACTCGGTGCCGTTGAAGCGGAATTCGCAAAGGAATTTGCGCCGGCGATCAAACAGTCCGGTGCGGTATTCATCGACAACTCCAGTTCCTTCCGTCTGAATCCGGATGTACCGCTGGTCGTACCGGAAATCAACGGCGAAGATGCCCTGCATCATAACGGTATTATTTCCAACCCGAACTGCAGCACGATCATCACTCTGATGGCAGTGGCACCGATCCACCGCCTCAGCCCGATCAAGCGCATGGTTGCGAGTACCTACCAGGCAGTCAGCGGTGCCGGCATCAACGGTATGCGCGAACTGGAAGAAGAGGTGAAGGCACTTGCGGCAGGGGAAGCGGTTCAGCCGAAGGTATTCCCGGCCCAGATTGCATACAACTGCATTCCCTGGATCGGTTCCGACACCGGAAACGGCGTGACAACCGAAGAGGCAAAGCTCGGAAATGAAGGCCGGAAGATTCTGCACAATCCGGAGATGAAGGTTACCTGCACATGCGTGCGTGTTCCGGTATTCCGTTCTCATTCGATTTCCGTCAGTGTTGCGTGTGAACGCGAAATCGGAATTGAAGAAGCTGCGAAGGCAATCGATGCGGCAGACGGCGTCCGTTATCTTGTGGAAGGCTATCCGATGCCGCTGGATACCAGCAATCAGGATCTTGTCTTTGCGGGCCGTATCCGGAAGGATCCGGCGCTGGACGGACTTGCGCTGTGGTGCTGCGGTGATCAGATCCGCAAAGGCGCTGCCTCCAATGCCGTGCAGATTCTCGAATATATTGTGAATCACTGAGTTGATACGAGCCGTTGTGCATAACATCTGCACAGCGGCTTTTTTATAGATAATTTGTCAATTTAAGCGCAACAATCTTTGTGAGTGGCATTAAATACTTCGGATGGTGTCTGATATCCCAGGCACTTTCTCGGTCTGTTGTTGAGTAGTTCTATCTTTTCCGCAAGGTCTTCCTCTGCCACTTC
>JAFOLE010000114.1 GCA_017419465.1 Solobacterium sp.
GAACGAACGTCGGAACATATAAGACAGAGCTGGCAGAAGCGAGCTGCAGTTACGCAGACGAAAACTATACAGTGAATTGGACGATGGGAGATCCAGTCAAACTGATCATCACCCCGGCAGACATCTCTGATAAGGCAAAGTTCACGGTAGAAAATCCGGCGGACGTAGTCTACGACGGATCATCGCAGAAGCAGAAGCCGACAGTGAAAGATTCTAGCGGCAAGGCACTGACAGAGGAAACGGATTATGAGCTGAGCTACAGCGAAGATACGACCAATGTCGGAACAGTGACCGTAACGATCACCGGCAAAGGAAACTACACCGGAAGCACGACAGCGACATACAAGATCACACCGAAAGCAGTAACTGTAAAGGCTGATGATAAGAGCAAGGAATACGGAGCTGACGATCCCGAATTAACAGCAACGGTAACAGGAACAGTTAACGGAGAAACCGTGGCATATACCATAAGCCGTGCAACAGGAGAGACAGTAGAAGGAAGTCCTTACACAATCACCCCGAGCGGCGCAGCTACGCAGGGCAACTACACGGTCACATACGAGAACGGTACGTTCACGATCACACCTGATAAAGGTAATGACGTAGATCCTAAACCTGGCGATGACAGTGAAACAATGGATGCAGACTCGAAAACGATTTCTGTAGTTTACGACGGGAATCCTCATACAGTCACTGCAGAAGCAAAGAAAGAAGGTTCTACTATCTATTACAAGTATGACGGTGGTGATTGGACAACAACAGCACCCAGCCGTACTGATGTAGGAGAAACGGAATTCGCAATTCGTGCTGAAAATCCGAACTACGAGCCTATAGAAAAGGATGGCTATAAGCTCATCGTTACTCCGAAAGAAGTAACTGTCACAGTCGACAACAAGACCAAAGTTGTCGGCGGCGCAGATCCTGCACTGACCGCAACGGTAACTGGTCTAATTGGAGAAGACACAATCACTTACACACTTGCACGTGCAGCTGGTGAAACTGCCGGCACATATGCAATCACAGCTACGGGTGCTGCAGATCAGGGCAACTACACAGTGAAGTTTGTCGCAGGAACCCTGACAATCACCGCACCTGCACCGGATGACGATGACGATCCGACCCCGACTCCTACGCCGGGACCGGTCATTATCATCCCGACACCGGAACCTGAACCGGATCCGGATCCTCAGCCTCAGCCGAATCCGCCGGTTGTACCTGCTGTACAGCCTGCCGCAGCACCGGAACCGGCAGTCATTGAGCCGGATCCTGTACCTGCCGCAACACCTGTACCGACACCTACCGCAACACCTGCACCGACAGAGATTGATGGGCCTAAGGTACCTATGGCGCAGCCGAAATACTGGGCACTGATCAACCTGCTCAGCGCAATTGCGACAACTCTCATCGGACTTGGAATGGTCATCACCTTCTTCCGCAAGAAGAAAGAAGACGAGGAAGAGGAAGACGAAGAGAAGGCAAAGGACAGAAACAACAACGAGGAGAAGGAAGAAGATCCTAACAAGCGGCGTCCGTCGAAGTTCCTGGGTCTGATCCCTGCAATCGCAAGCATCATCCTCTTCGTTCTGACAGAAAACATGAAGAACCCGATGCGGCTGGTTGACAAGTGGACAATCTGGATGATTGTCATCGCACTGATCAATGTCGTACTGGCATATCTGACAAGAAATCAGAAGATGGGACGGCTCGTATTCGACGCCAACGGCGGTAACGGAACGATGTCCTCGATCGTCGGAGAGATGGGTAAAGACGTTACGATCGCAAATAACGCCTTCACCAATGACGGATATACCTTCGCAGGCTGGAACACCAAGGCCGACGGCACTGGTGAAAGCTACGGCGACGGGGATTCCTGGAAGATGTCGGAAGACAAACCCAACAAGCTGTTCGCACAGTGGAAACACTGAGTGACAGTACAAACGCATTAACGAGCTGCCCGGTCAGATGACCGGGCAGTTTTCGGTATTGTTCATGAACGTAGGGTGTGTCCGAAAACCTGTTCACAGGCGTAGAATGCCCCTTGTTCATGGATGTAGGGTTTAATAAAAAGATTCAGTAAAGAAAGTAAGCCGGTTCGGCGAGTTGGCAATAATCTGTTCAGTGAAGCGGGCGCAGTATTGTGTAACGCTGCCTTTCAGAACAGTTGGTTATATGTTGGAACACGGGATTTTCAGAAAAGTCGCTCTTTCTAAGTGAAGATCAGCTGTAAACTTGTAAAATAATTGCGTAAATACGCAAAAATTTTTCGTGTTACGCCTGTGGTTGTCTGAATTAAAGGAAGCCGGCGAAATAGAGGAAGTCAGACAGAATGGATCATCTCTTGGAACTGTAAGACCATAATGCACTTCGGATCTGCGGTCTGAAAGGCGGAAATGCACCGGAGGTACAGGTGGAAATCCTTTAAAATGTACCTTGGTCAAAGACACTCCGGCATATCTGATACGAGAAAAACAGTGATTTATTACTAATTATCTATAAAATATAACTATGAGGATTGCCTCACGTTTTCGCATACTTCAAGTGACCGTTATCCTGCCGGTACTCAGTACCTGTGTTTTCCTTGCGGGCTGCGGCGGGGGAAGCGTGGAGGCAGAAAATACCGAACCGGTGAGTGAAGCCGCTGCGGAAACAGCTGCGGCGGGATCGTATGATCCGCCGGAGATGAAGTGGAGTGAATTTCATCCGGAAGCGGCCCAGGGGGATACCGGTGCCGCAATCGATACCTCCTGTGTGAGTGACGGTTATGTGGCGGTCAGTGCCATGTCCGACCACCGTCTCAAGTTTCAGGTGGTAAAAGGGGAAGAAACCTATAATTATGACTTGCGCAATGACGGTACACCGTCTATTCTGCCCTTACAGTGCGGGGACGGAAGCTACAGCTTCCGCATCATGGAAAACATCGTCGATAAAAAGTATGCGGTGAAGTTTGAAGTGACTGCGGATGTGAAGCTGAACAGTGAGTTTGAACCGTTCCTGCGTCCCAATGACTATGTAAACTACGACGAAGACTCTGCCTGTGTAAAGCAGGCATCCGAGTTTTCCAAAGCAGCCTCTTCAGAGGTTGATGTCGTGACATCGGTCTACGACTTTGTCTGTAAAAATATCAAATATGATGTAAAGAAAGCGGAATCCGTGGAGCGGATGTATCTGCCGGACCCGGATGAGACGCTGTCCAGCGGGAAGGGCATCTGTTTCGACTATGCCTCCCTTGCGGCGAGCATGCTCAGAAGTCAGGGCATCCCGACCAAGGTGATCTTCGGTTATGTATCTCCGGATGATCTCTATCATGCATGGAATATGTTCTATACCGAAGAAACCGGATGGGTGACCGCCGAGTTCAAGGTAGATAACAAAGCCTGGACCCGTCTGGATCTGACCTTTGCGGCGAACGGCAGTGATGCGAAGTTTATCGGCGACGGATCGAATTATTCCGATCTGTATCAATACTAAGGAGGGTAATCCCATGGCATCTGTAAAACAAATGAACTACCTCGGCATCAGCGCATTCTGTGAAAGCCTTGCGATGATGATCAATGCCGGAATCAAGGTGAATGAGGCAGTCTATCTGCTGGAATCAAAGAATGAAACCGGCGGACAGCTGGCGGAAGCCATTCAGTCAATGGGCAAGGCCCTGGATGAAGGCTCCGCACTTGCGCCGGCAATGAAACAGACCGGACTCTTTCCGGAATATGCGGTGCGCATGATCGAAGCCGGTGAAAAGACCGGAAAACTGGAAGAGGTGCTGTTCTCCCTCTCCGCCTATTACCGTGACCAGCATTCCATCAAAGAAAAGCTGCGTACGGTCATCGTCTATCCGGCGGTGATGCTGGTGATGATCATCATTGTGCTGATCGTGATGTTACGGATGGTGCTGCCGTCCTTCCGGGATGTCTACAACGCGGTGACGGGAAACCTCTCCGCAAGCAGCTACCGCTATATCGGGCTTGCCTTCGGCGTATGCCGGGTTGCCCTGGTGATCACCATCCTGCTGGTGGTGGCCGGTGTTGTGCTCTATGTGATGTGGAGCGGACAGAACCGGAAGAAGGTCGTAAAGCTGCTTTCCATGAACGGAACCTGCCGGGGCATTCTCGAAGCCCTCAGTATGTACCGCTTCACCTCGGCGTTTGAAGTCTTCCTCTCCAGCGGTGAAATGCAGGATGAGGCATTGCTTGAAAGCATTCCGATGGCAGAGTATGAGCCGACCGAGGCGAAGCTGAAAGCGTGTGCGAAGCGGATGGAAGAAGGCATCGGCTTTGCGCAGGCGGCCAATGATCTCAATCTCTATGAACCGATCTACGGAAGAATGCTGATTCCGGGAGAGCGGAGCGGACATATGGAAAATGCACTGAAGCGGTTAAGCCAGCTGCTTGCGGAAGACTGCGGAAACCGGATCGACCGGCTGACCGCATTCCTGGAACCGCTCCTGTCGGGTGTGCTGATGATCACGATCGGCGTGGCGCTGCTCAGTGTGATGCTGCCGCTGATCGGAATCATGAATTCCATCGGGTGATGTTATGTATTCGGACACCAGAAAACCAGGTCTGATGACCTTCATCTATGCATTTCTGTCCCTGGTGATCCTCTTCTGCCTCATTGTGGAGATCCGGCTTCATGTGCCGTCCGAAATGGAGGAAGAGACCGCCGCGTCGATACGAAATGCCGTGCGGGAATGTGCCCTGCAGTGTTATGTTGTCGAAGGCGTATATCCGGAGAATATTGAATATCTTCAGGAAAACTACGGATTGCGCATCAATACAAAGGCTTACATCGTGGCATATGAAGCCTTTGCGGAAAATCAGATGCCGCAGATCAAGGTTGTAAAACGAAAACAGTAAAGGATTTGACCGATGAAACCAAACGAAACAAAACGATCCGGATTCAGTACAGTCATCGTGACGGTCTTTTTCCTTGCCTGTTTTCTGGCGATGATCCTGTTCGGAACCAGCGTGTACCGCGATATTGCGGGCGGGCATAAGGACAATACCCGGCGCCGTTCGGTGCTGTCCTACCTGCTTACCGTAAGCCGGATGAATGAATCAGATATTCATGTCGGTGACGGAAAATACGGAACGATGCTGGTGATTGAAGACGGCGATACCGGATATGCGGTGCGCGTCTATCAGTATGAGGGACATCTGGTGGAGGACTACGGGAAACCGGACGATCCCCTGTATCCGGATGCCGCAGACAGGATCGCGGAAACGGACCGCTTTGAAATCACGGAAGTAAAAGAGGATCTGCTTCATATCCATACCTCCGAAGGCTCGGTATTTCTTCATACCGGCGGAAAAGGAGGTGCGCAATGAATCGGAAACGGAATACCGGATTCTACATTGAGGCGATTCTTCTTCTGCTCGCCTTTATCTTCGTCATCCGTACGTTAGTGCAGGTCAATGCCGTCTCCCACAGTGTCAGTGAGGATGCCCGGCGTCTTACCGACGGCGTGATTCTTGCGTCCAACGGGGCAGAGCTGGTGCTTGCCAGCGACTCACCGGAAGAACTGATGGGACTTCTGAAAGAAGGCAGTCCGGAACGCGAGAATTCTGTCATTACCGTGCACTTTGATGATACGCTTGAGATGAACCCGGCCGGAACGAAGGAACTGGTCATCGACTGGCAGGATGCCTCGGATGACTTTGTCCATGCGGTGATCACGGTATATGATCAGGGACGTGAGGTATATACCCTTACGACCGGCGGATACCTGGAAGGAGGCCGGCCATGAAGCGAATAAACATGCATCTTGGACCGCTCGCACTCCTGTTGACGGTCATTGCCATCTGTATGAGCACGCTCGGTGTGCTTTCCGTATCCAATGCCTATGCCGACAAACGGCTTGCGGACCGGTATGCGGAAACCGTGCGCATCCGTTATGAACTGGAAGAACAGGGCCAGCAGTACCTCAAAGAGGTCAATGCAGGAACTGTTTCACCGGAAGAAGAAAAAGTTTTCCGTTCGGGAGACTATACACTGACCATCCTGCTGGAACAGAAGGACGGGGACTATGTCCCGTCGCTCTGGAAGATCCGCAGAGACTGGGAAGAACAGACAGAGATCAATGATCTCTGGATGGGAGGCTGAGTTATGACGATTCTTGAAATTCTCGAACAGGCCCTGAACCGCGATGCCTCTGATATTTTCATCATTGCCGGTCTTCCGGTAACGGTCAAATGCAAGGGCTCACTCGTTCAGCTCAATGACGAGATGTTAAAACCTGCCGTGACAGCCGCGGCCGTGGATGAGATCTATGACATCAGTAAGCGCGAACGCACCAATGTGGACGGGCGGCTCGATGATGACTTCTCATTCTCGATTCCGCAGTTCGGACGGTTCCGCGTCAATGTCTTCCGCCAGCGCGGTTCGCTTGCGGCGGTGCTCCGTGTCATACGTTACGGTCTTCCGGACCCGGCGGAGATCGGCATCCCCGAGCTGGTTCTTCAGCTTGCGGATAACCGCAAGGGACTGGTCCTGGTCGCAGGATCTGCCGGCTCCGGCAAATCCACGACCCTTGCGTGCATGATTGACCGCATCAATCAGTCCCGCTCCTGTCACATCATCACGATGGAAGACCCGATTGAGTATATCCACCGCCACAACAAGTCCATCGTAACCCAGCGTGAGATCTTCATCGATACCCCCGGGTATCTGGAAGCGCTTCGCTCTGCCCTGCGCGAGAGCCCGGATGTCATCCTGCTGGGAGAGATGCGTGACTTCGATACGATAAGCTCCGCGATCACGGCGGCGGAAACCGGAACCCTGCTGTTTTCCACACTGCATACCAGCAGTGCATCCAATACGATCAACCGCATCATCGATGTCTTCCCGGCATCCCAGCAGTCGCAGGTCAAGATCCAGCTTTCGCAGATCCTGCGCGGCGTCATCTGCCAGCAGCTGATTCCGTCTGCCGAAGGCGGACTGGTTCCCTCCTTTGAGGTGCTGAACATGACTCCGGCGGTACAGAACATGATCCGCGAAGGCAAGCTCCATCAGCTGGAGTCGGCGATGCAGACGGGAGCCGCAGACGGCATGTTCACCATGGACGGCTATCTTCTTCGGCTGTACCGTGAGGGGAAGATCACAAAGGAGACCGCACTGACCTATTGCGTACACTATGATTCCATGGCCAAGCGCCTGGAGCTGTGATAATCAGGAAGAATAATCAGTATGAGCGAAAAAACATGGGAAGCACTGAATCTGCGCATCCTTCACATCGGCATCAATGCCAATGGAGATGAAGATGCCCACCGCCTGGCAGGACAGTTTGACACACTGTTCGGCTTTACACCGAATGAAAACGACCTGTCGATCTTCTCGTCTCCGCTGATTGAGATCATGAAGAATGACGGTCCGGGAGAGAAGGGACATATCGCAATCGGCTGCGACAACCTCGAGGAAGCCTATGCCTGCCTGAATGCACGCGGTCTGCACAAAGACGAAGCGCTCACCGCAAAGTATGATCCCGTCGGAAAGAACCGCGTCATCTACTTTGAAGAACAGATCGGCGGCTTTGCCTTCCACCTCAAGGAGTATCCGAAATAATGAAGTAAAGAACATGTCCGTCGGGACATGTTCTTTTCCTTACGCATGAAAAAACCGATATCCTGCAGGATACCGGTAAGATAAATCATGCGTTTTTGGTATTGGTATCGATGGAATCTTTGAATACATAGAAGCGCTGGTAGAGAAACT
The DNA here is from genome assembly GCA_017419465.1 of Solobacterium sp. Lineage (GTDB taxonomy): Bacteria > Bacillota_I > Bacilli_A > Erysipelotrichales > Erysipelotrichaceae > Bulleidia. Next base: position 7,708 of record JAFOLE010000114.1, read on the forward strand.
CCAGTATGAAGTTCAGTACCATGTTTCCAATCGTCACGATGTATTCATTGACGCCAAGACCTGTCATATAGTGCTCGATCCAGGTGGAAGCCGGAACGAAGACCGCATAGAACAGTGCCACCTTAAGCATGGCGGAAGGGACATCCGCCGCTGACTGGAAGGTATATTTCCGGTTCAGGGTGAAGTTCCAGAGAACGGAAAGCACCAGGGCGACCATATAGGACAGCCAGTAGGGCCAGTGAAGAAGTTCATTGAACAGGGTAAAGGACCCAAGTTCGATGAGACCTGCGCTCGCCGAGATCAGTGCGAATTTGAGAAACCGGAAGAATTCTTTCATACGTTTATCTGCCTCACTACCCGTACAAGGATACCACCAAATCCATTAATGGAAAATAAAATGCACATCGGACAGACGATGTGCAGATGGTATTTGCCGGTAACGGTCTCTGCCTCAGGAATGATATACGTGTGTGGAACTTACCTCATCCCAGTGCGTGCGGACAAACTCAAACAGGGTCTCCATATCCTGCTGTGTCTCTGCGGCATCCGTACCGCTTTTCACGAAGAGATAGGGCGCTTGTTCGAGTTCGCGCCGGAATCCTTCGAACGTGCCCTGATCATGGGTGGTACGTTTGTATATGTACACCCAGTCCATGGCCTTCTGCTGCCAGTTGGACTGAAGCCTGCCGCCGGAAATCAGTTCCAGCATTGCGTCATTCAGGCTGAATTTTTTCTCACTCATGGATGTTTCCTCCTGTATCTATTAATATACCGATTCTATCCGCCGTAATCCATGGAACCATCCGGGAAAGCGTATAATAGAACCGGCATAAAACAATAACAGAGGAACTTACAACAGATGAAGAATACGGATACGATCGGCACCTATGTGCTGGAAACATTGAAAACCCGCTATGAGGTAACGGAAAAGGATATCGGAAGTGACGCAAAGCTCGACAGGGGTCTGATGCACTTTACGGTACGGAGCTTTGATATTGCGGGCATCGGCACCTTATGCCTTCTGAACATGAAGGGAATGTTCGGTCTGATGAAGATGGAGACCGTTGTGATTTCATCGTTCACAAAGGATGTGCCGCTGCTCAATATCGATACGATCCGTGCCATGGGGAATACCACCCGGCTGGCGGAGCTGTACGATACCCGGATCAAAGAGAAGAATTCCCGACTCGAAGAAGCCTGTCAGGCAATCAAGGATGCGGACCGCGATCTTCCGGATTATTCCAGCGGCCCGCACTGGTATGATGATTTCCGCATGGCCTGCACGTACGGAAAAAAGACCAAGGGAAATGATAACCTGCGCACGAAGACTTCATGCATGAAGTACTTTGATGCATATATGAAGGAACTGGAGCTTGCGGAAGACTGTGACCCCGAAGCCAAACGGAAGGCCAACCGGGTTCTGCCGGATGGGCTTCTGGAACACGGCGGTCCCGCCGTGGATCAGGTGCGGAAGATGTTCGGCGAAGAGCTGGCTTCCCGCCTTGTGCTCACCCACATGTACGGCATCGAATGACCGCAGCGCACGCAGGAACGAAATAGGTTATATTAGAAACAGGGCATGAATCGAAACAGGGAAATTATCCGAACAAGCATAACTGGCATCGCCGGCAATCTTCTGCTGGCGGTTTTCAAACTGATCACAGGCACCGCCGCAAACTCGGTATCGATCATCACCGACGCGGTCAATAATATCGCCGATGGCATGTCCTCGCTTGTGACGATCATCGGAACCCGGCTTTCGGAAAAGGAGCCGGATAAGGACCATCCCTTCGGCTATGGAAGAATTGAATATCTGGCTTCCCTGATCATCGGTCTGCTCATTACCTATGCGGGCTTTGATGCCCTGCGCAGTTCCGTGCTGCGCATCCTGCATCCCGAACCGGTGGACTATTCCCCGGCGGCGCTGATCGTGGTCGGCGCAGGTGTTCTGGTCAAGGTGCTGATCGGGTTCTATACAAAAAGCCAGGGCGAGAAACTGTCTTCCCAGCCGTTAGTCGCCTCGGGCATCGATGCGCTGAATGATTCGCTCGGCTCGGCCGCGATTTTCCTTGCGGCAATCATCTATCTCATGTCCGGTGCGGCGATTGAGGCGTGGGTCGGCGTGGCCATCTCCCTGCTCATTATGAAAAACGGCATTGTGACCCTGCGTGAAACCGCCTCCGGCATCCTTGGGGAGGCGGCGGACGTGAAGCTTGCGGCCGCAGTGCGTAACTCCATCAACAGCTTTCCAGAGGTGGAAGGCGTCTATGACATCGCCATTCACAGCTACGGCAAGGAGCGTCTGGTCGGCTCGGCGCACATTGAGGTTTCCGACCAGCTGACCGTGGCGTGGATCGATAACCTGCAAAGAGCAATCATCCGCAAGGTAAAGGAAGATACCGGGGTGGAAATGATGGGCGTGTCCATCTATGCGATCAATACCCGGTCCGAAACGACCATTGCGGTGCGCGAAGCGGTCCGGGAGATTGTACATAATACCGAAGGCGGAAAGGAAATGCACGGGTTTTACATTGACCTGGTGGATAAGACGATGAACTTTGAGGCGGTGCTGGAATTCGGCGTGCGCAGTGTGGAATCCTTCCATGCGGAACTTCTGGAAAAGGTGAAGGCTGCCTATCCGGAATATGATATCCAGATCAATGTGCTTCATGATTTTACGGAATGATGCACAGACACAGCTTCGGAAAGGAAGCTGTTTTTTGTACAGGGAGAAAAAGAACCGGCGGTTATTAATAGTATAATTACCTTAATCGGGCACGGCATGTGCAGGACGCACATACCGGCTCATATAAGAACTATGATCATAAATCAGACTCATACAGGGAGGATGGTATAACGTGGATAAAGTCAGAAAAAATCGGACAGCGCTGATTGGAATCATCGGTACGGTTGTCCTGGCGCTCATAATGCTTGTGACAACGTTCTGGATGGGACAGAGCGCACAGCGGGATACCCAGTCTGCGGTGCGCACGGTCAGTAATCTGTACCTTGATGAACTTGCCGGCCGCCGTGAACAGGTCGTGGAACATAACCTTCAGGAGAAGACGCAGACATTTGCAACGGCGATTGCGCTGATGACCGAAGAAGATCTGTCGGACCGTGACCATATGATGGCGTACCAGTCCCGTATGAAACAGCTTCTGCGGCTGGACAAGTTTGCCTTTGTGGATACGGACGGGCTGATCTATACCTCCACCGGATACGAAAACAATATTGCGGAGTATAACTTCGATTATACCGATCTGCGTAAACCGGAAGTTTCGGTCTATCATCTTGGCGAAGAGGATTCCAGCGTCATCATTGCCATACCGATCGACATCACGTTCCAGGATAAGAAACTCACGGTGGGTCTTGTCGGAATGGATATCGAGGAGATGCTGGAAGGAACCTCCATCACGACCAATACGAGCGAAACCACGTTCTGTAATATCTATACCCGGGACGGAAACGCCCTGACAGACGCGGTCCTCGGCGGCCTTGCGCAGGAAGACAACCTGCTGGACGCAATGAAGAATGCGGACTTTGAAGAACCGGAATCCTACGCTTCCTTTGCGGAAAAATTTGAGAGCGGAACCCGCGGCGTCGCATCCTTTACTTACAACGACATTCAGGAGACGATCACCTACGTGCCGATCGGCGGCACCGACTGGCAGCTGACCTATCTTGTGCGTGAGAGTGTCATCAGTGATCGGATCAGCACCATTTCCGAAGGCGCGGTCAAGCGCAGTATCGTGCAGTCCATCCTGATGGTCGCGGGGATGCTGACGATGTTCGGCTTCATCATCGAGCAGATCCGCCGGTCCGGAAGAATCCAGGCCGAAAAAGAGATGGCGGATACGGAAAACCGCATCAAGCAGGAAGAACTGACCCGGCGTCTTGAACTCAATGAGAAGCTTCTGAAAGAAGAGCGCGCAAGAAAACAGCAGGAAAACCTGATCGCGGCACTCTCTTCCGATTACTGGAGCGTCTACTATCTCAACCTCGACAAGGACAGGGGCACCTGTTATCAGGCACACGGTGACCTCGACGGCACCGGATTCAAGGTCGGTGATACCTTTGAATATCTGAAGTCCGTCACGGACTATGCCAACACCTATGTCACGGATGCCTACCGGGAAGCCTTCCTGAAATTTATCCAGCCGGAGAATATCAAGGCGCAGCTTCAGGATAATCAGGTCACAGCGTTTACCTATCTCGTAAAGCGTCATGACCATGAGAGTTATGAAACGGTCCGCTTTGCGGATACCCGTCACCGTGCTGAACGGGACGGCACACCGGTTACCTATGTCGGCGCATGCTTTGCGGATACGGATGAAGAGACACGGAAGAATGTGGCGCAGAACCTGGCGCTCAATGATGCGCTGAATGCCGCGGAGGAAGCCTCCAAGGCAAAGACGGCCTTCCTGTCCAACATGAGCCATGAGATCCGTACGCCGATGAATGCGATTATCGGTCTCGACACGATTGCCCTGAACGATCCGGAGACACCAGAGAAAACGAAGGAATACCTCGTCAAGATCGGCAATTCCGCCGAGCATCTGTTAAGTCTGATCAATGACATCCTTGATATGACACGGATCGAGTCCGGACGCATGATGCTGCGGAACGAAGAGTTCTCCTTCTCCAAGCTGCTGGAAACCATCAATACGATGTTCAGCGCACAGTGTCATGAAAAGGGCATTGATTATCACTGCCATATCACCGGTGAAATCGGTGATTACTATATCGGCGACAACATGAAGCTCCGTCAGGTGCTCATCAATATTCTCGGAAACGCGGTGAAATTCACGACGGAGGGCAGCGTTTCCCTGGAAGTGGAGCGGACGGCACAGTTTGACGGCAAATCGACGATTCAGTTCCGTATTGCGGATACCGGCATCGGTATGAGTGAAGACTTCCTGCCGAAGATCTTTGAAGCCTTCAGTCAGGAAGACAACTCCACGACCGGAAAGTACGGCAGCTCGGGACTTGGCATGGCCATCACAAAGAGTATTGTCGAAATGATGAACGGCCACATTGAAGTGGAAAGCACCAAGGGCAAGGGAACGACCTTTACCGTTACTGTCACACTGGATGATGCACAGCGCGTGGAAACGGAAGACGGCGAGATTGAGATCGAACCGGGCAAGCTTACCGTGCTGATCGTCGATGATGATCCGGTTGCCTGCGAACATGCAAAGCTGGTGCTGGAGAAGGCAGGTATCTCCGCAGAACTTGCGGACTGCGGCGCAAAGGCGATTGAAATGACCACCCTGCGTCATGCCCGTCATGAACCGTACAACCTGATCCTGGTGGACTGGAAGATGCCGGAGATGGACGGTGTGGAAACCACACGGCGGATCCGTGATGTCATCGGAAATGAATCTGCGATCATCATCCTGACCGCATACAAGTGGGATGAGGTGTTTGACGCCGCCACAAAGGCCGGTGTCGACAGCTTTATCTCCAAACCGCTCTTTGCGTCTGCGGTGCTTGAAGAATTCAAGGCTGCCCTGCAGCGGAAGAACGTGCTCGCAAAGCAGAATAAGCAGGCCGCAGACCTTGAAGGACGCAGGGTGCTGCTTGCGGAAGATGTGGAAGTCAACGCAGAGATCATGGCAATGGTTCTGCAGATGAAGGATATCAAAGCCGATCATGCGGAGAACGGAAGAATTGCGGTGGAGAAGTTCGCCGCAAGTGAACCGGGCTACTATGATGCGGTGCTCATGGATGTGCGGATGCCGGAGATGGACGGTCTTGAGGCAACCCGGACGATCCGTGCCATGGACCGGGAAGACGCAAAACAGGTTCCGATCATTGCGCTTACCGCAAATGCATTTGATGAAGACGTGCAGCGCAGCCTGCAGGCAGGCATGAATGCGCATCTCTCCAAGCCGGTACAGCCGGATGTGCTGTTTGATACGCTTGGAAGTATGATCGCAAAATAACGGAATGAATGGGGCATCCGGAAGGGATGTCCCATTTTCTGATGTTTTCAAAACTGCAGGCAATACGTTAAATTATTAGTACCTATGAAACTGATACTGTGTTCGGATTCTCATTTCAATGAGGATGCCCTGAAGCTGATTAAAGAAAAATATCAGGACGCCGATCTCTTTGTTCATTGCGGGGACTGTCTGCTTACACCGGAAAAGATGAAAGGGTTTCTTACGGTTGCGGGCAATCTTGATAATGCGCGCCTGTTTCCGATGGAGGAGACCCTGCAGATCGGAACCCATCACATTCTGATCAAGCATGGCCATGATGTGATTTCCGGCGCTTCCCCGGATTACCGTGCACTTGCGGCATATGCGAAAGAGAAGGGGTTCAATACCGTCTTCTTCGGACATACACATGTGTACTGTGACCGCACCGTGGACGGCATCCGCCTCCTGAATCCCGGATCGGTATGGAAAAACCGGGACGAATCCCCGGCATGCCTGATGGAACTGGAAGTGACGGACACTGCCATTCAGGCAGTGCGGGTGAATCTGATCGAACTGAAATTCCGGAAATAACCGGAGCTGTGCATGTATGAAAAAAGAAGACCGGGCATGATCCTGCAGGATCGTTCCCGGTCATTTTAAGAGTGATTCAGAATTCGTTATTCGCGGTAATTTTCAATATCGATAAACGGCAGGTGCTCTCCGCACTTCACGCATGTCTCCGCAAAGGGATCATTTTCCGCACCGCACTTCTTACAGATGCGCACCGCCGCGGTATGATCCGGAAGTTCAGAGCCGCATTCCGGACAGTACCGGTTGGTCGCCTCAGCGGACTGTCCGCACTTCGGGCAGATCTTGAATTTGCGGAGTTCCTTCATCTGGAGCGCCATAATCGTCCGATCCCATTCCTTCGACTTTGCGTCGATATCCGGAACGGAGGTACGGTCGGCAGAGGGTTCCGGCGCATCTTTCCCAAGCAGTTCTGAGAGGCCGGCAGTGATGCCGTCTGCCGCATCATTCAGGGCGCCGACTGCCTTCTTCATGGTTCTGCCGTTCAGGATCTCGCTGTCCATCAGACTGTCCATTGTTTCTTCAAATTTGCTTTTCTTATCCTTTTGAAACAGATCATCCAGAATTCCCATGGCGATTGTCTCCTTATCTTCACATATTATGTTACCTGTTTTTAAAGTATGACGCAGAATGAATCTCCGGTATATTACAATTTCAGTATGGGAACTGTATACGGCGGCGAGGTAAACATCAGAACGACTGCCATGGAATATGTGCGCTTTGGAAACGGACCGGAGAATCTGATCATTCTTCCGGGGCTTTCAGATGGGCTGACCACCGTTAAGGGTATGGCGTGGGTGCTGTCCATGCCGTACCGGAAGTACATGCGCGATTATACGATCTACATATTCTCCCGGAAGAATGACATGCCGGAAGGCTATACGATCGAAGACATGGCAGATGATCAGGCGACTGTCCTGGGACAGCTTGGAATTACAAAGACGGCTGTGCTCGGCGTTTCCCAGGGCGGGATGATTGCGCAGGCACTGGCAATCCGTCATCCGGACCTCATCACAAAACTGATCATTGCGGTCAGTGCGCCGAATGCCAATGATCTGGTGAAGGAGAATGTGAACCGCTGGCTGGAGATCGTCTCCCGCAATGATCACAGGGCGCTGATGATCGATACCGCAGAACATTACTATTCCGAAGGATACCGGAAGAAGTACCGGCTGCTGTATCCGTTCCTCGGTATGGTCGGAAAACCGAAAACCTATGAACGCTTTATCCGCAATGCGCAGGCCATCCTTGCATTTGACACGTTTGATAGACTGAACCTGATCAGCTGTCCGACCCTGATCCTTGCCGGGCGGAACGATCAGATCGTCGGGGTTCAGGCATCATTGGACATGCATGAACAGATAGCGGGTAGTGATCTGTATATTTATGAGGAATACGGCCATGCGCCGAATGAGGAAGACAGGCACTTTTATGACCGCATCTTCGCATGGCTGAAGAAGGAACACTGAATGCACGATATATGGAATCCCTGGCATGGCTGCCGAAGATGCAGTGAAGGATGCCAGAACTGTTACATGTTTTATCTTGATGACCGGCATGGAAAAGATGGGGGCGATATCTGGAAGAATGCGAATGCATTCCGGTATCCGCTGTCAAAGGACCGTGCCGGGAATTACAAGGTACAGAGCGGTGAACTGATCCGGGTATGCATGACCTCGGATTTCTTTCTGGAAGAAGCGGATGCCTGGCGGGAAGAAGCCTGGCAGATCATGCATAAGCGTCCGGATGTGAAGTTCTTTCTGCTTACCAAACGGCCTGAGCGGGTAATGAACTGCCTGCCGGAAAACTGGGGTGCGGGCTGGGAGAATATCTTCTTCAATGTCACAACGGAAAATCAGAAGCGGGCAGAGGAGCGGATCCCGATCTTGCTGGACCTGCCGTTCAAGCACAAGGGCATCATGTGTGCACCGATGATCGGACCCATCACGATTGAGAAGTATCTCAAAACCGGGCAGATCGAACAGGTGCTGTGCGACGGAGAAAACTACGGCGGCTGCCGTCCGCTCCATTACGAATGGGTAAAGACCCTGAGTGAGGAATGCCGGGCGCATGATGTCACCTTTGTCTTCTGTACCACCGGCCGGCGGTTTGTCAAAGACGGCAAGACCTATGCGATTGAAAAGGGCAGGGTGATGAGCGAACAGGCATACCGTTCCGGGCTTTCCTTCAAAGGAAAGGAAATGGAATTCCGGTTGACCGATTCGTTTGGTCAGCCGATCCCGGAAGAGAAGCTTTATAAACCCCGGTTCCGCACCCACTGCCTGACCTGCGGAATGCGGCTTTCCTGCAATGGATGCGCCGACTGCGGGAAATGCAGGGATCCGTTTGTCGAAGTTGAAACAGGCTTATAATTTCAGTAACGAGGGAAATAACAATGGTATCTACAGGAAAATGCGAATACTGCGGTTCCACGATCAAATCTTCGGACCGGAGCTGCCCGCAGTGCGGGGCACCGAATCCGAACTATGTGCCGGACGGCAAACGGCAGATCTTCCTGCCCAGGACAATTGAAGAACTGCAGGAATACTGCGCAGAGCGCGGCATGCCGTTACTGCGCATGCGCTTCTTTATCGGGGAGGACTTTAAGGAACCGAAAGCCTTCGGTATCTTCCGTGACGGAAATGATTTCGTAGTCTATAAAAACAAGGCCAACGGACAGCGTGCCATCCGCTACCGCGGCCCGGATGAAGAACATGCGGTCAATGAACTCTTCCAGAAGCTGCTTGAAGAGTGTCATAACCGCGGAATCTATCCCGATGGAAAACCGGTGGAAGGCGCGGGACCGACGCGTTCTTCCGGACCTTCAAATTTTGTGAAGAAGGTCTTCCTGCCGGTCTTTCTTTCCATGTTTCTGCTTACCGGAATCGGGATCGGTGCCGGGATGTACATGCACCGGAATGACGGCTACTATGTCGTAAACAATCAGGATGTCTATTACCACCACGGCAATAACTGGTATCACGATTCCGGAGATGACTGGTATGAAGTCAGTGACTTTCCGTATGACGACTACGAAGACTACTATGCCGGAGATGACTACGACAGTGACTGGGGCGGAACGGACTTCAAGGACTCTGCGATCTGGGAAGAGATCCAGGAAAGCAGTTCCTCCAGTTCCTCCGATTATGATTCCTGGGATTCTTCGGATACCGACTGGGATTCGGACTGGTGATGAACATGGAGAAAACAGTTTATACCTGTCATGCGGGCAGTTTTACGGGAATGGAAACAGAACAATGCATTCATATCAGAGGCATCCGCTATGCCTCCGCAAAGCGGTTTGCGGCGCCGGTTCCGTATCGGTACCCGATCGGCATTCATGCCTGTGTCACACCCGCACCGTATGCGATGCAGGGACATTCGCATCTGGAATCGTACCTGTTTCAGACTGAATATGAATCATACCGTCAGGAGGAGAGCCCGCAGTTTCTTTCCGTGCATCTGCCGAAGAACGCAACAGGACCGCTTCCCGTCATGGTGTGGTTTCACGGCGGCGGATTCAAAAACGGAAATGCGGATGCGCCAAATTATAACTACGAATATCTGGTATCCGAACAGAATGTCATTCTTGTCGGAGTCAATTACCGGCTTGGAATCTTCGGCTTTGCGGTGGATGAACACGGAAATCCCGGGCACCCGGGTCTTCTGGATGCGATCGAAGGCCTGCGCTGGGTGAAGCGGAATATCGCTTCCTTCGGCGGCGATCCGGATAACATCACGATCTTCGGACAGTCGGCCGGGGCCGAGCTGTGCCGGGCAATTGTGCTTTCCGAAGGGACGGAAGACCTGTATCACCGGGTAATCCTGCAGAGTGATCCGATCGGTACGATGCATAACCGTGAAGAAATGGAACAGGACGTCTATGCCCGGGTAACGGAAATTCCCGACTACTGTCCTGCAGAAAAGATTCTGGACATGCAGAAGCGCATCCTGAAAGAGGTAAAGGAAAAGGGAACACCGAAGTATCTGATCTTCGCGCCCCGTTACGGGGTATGGCCGTTATGTGCGGCAGACAATATCGAAGCACGTCTGAAGGACGTTGCAGCGGACCACGAACTGCTTATAGGCTGTACCAGCCGGGAAGTCTCGGTCTACGGCGGTCAGATCCGGCCCCTGATCCTGCTGGATAACTTCCGGCCGACGCATGGCCTGATCGAGACAAAGCTGAAGGCGATGAGCCGGGAGATCTTCAACGAGCCGAGTGAAGCCTTTGCGCGGCAGTACCGTGAGGCCGGCGGAACGGTGTATGAATATCTGTTTTCCTGGAATGAGGACCGCAGCTTCATCGGGGCGGGGCATGCGATGGATCTTCCGCTGCTGTTTGGCGCAGAACATGCGGAGGGCACGGATGCGGCCCTTGGCTTAACGGCGCAGGAAATATACGAAGCCGGAAAACCGATGCGTGAACTCTGGGGAACGTTTGCCCGGACCGGTGTCCTTCCGGAAACGGTCTCGAACGAAATACTTTCCCTGCATAAGCTTTGAGCAAATGCGGACAGCGGAGACAGGCGTCCCGCTATAATACAGAAAAAGGAGAAATCAGTCATGACAAACATTGAAAAAGCATGTGAGTTTCTGAAGAAGTGCGGCACCTATTATCTTGCGACAGCCGAGGGGGATCAGCCGCGTGTGCGTCCGTTCGGCACAGCGCATATCTTCGAAGACAGACTGTACTTCCAGACCGGTCTGGTAAAGGATGTCGCAAAGCAGATTGCCGCAAATCCGAAGGTGGAACTCTGTGGCTTCTGTGAAGGAAAGTGGATCCGCATCAGCGGCGAAGCCATCCATGATCCGCGCGCCGAAGCACAGGCATCCATGCTGGAGGCATATCCGTCTCTGCAGGGGATGTACAAGGTCGATGACGGAAATACGGCTGTCTACTACCTGAAACATGCGAAGGCAACAATAAGTTCCTTCACGGAAGCGCCGGATTCGTTTGAATTCTGACGGGTAAACCAACAGTCGAGCTTACAAAAACCGCGAAAGTGTAACGCGGTTTTTAGTTTCCCGGAAAATTCCGGAACATTTTCCGGAACAGCCTTGAATTGGCAGGAAGGAACCGGATTTCCGGCAGAAAGGACACAAATACGGCATACACGAACCCTGTTATTTAGCGCATAAACATGCGGTTTTACATAACTGACATGAAAGCGCTATCACATTCCGCAGAAACATGCGAGCATGTCATACGAGCATGCGCTTCCGTATTATATAAATAGGGAATGACATGCCCGCAAACCACGATATTTCAACGTAATTCGTCCTATAACTTGCATTGTCAAAATGCATGTGCTAAATTTTAGTTAACAAGTTGCAGGTGTTCATATTGAAGAAGGATGAATGGAATTTGGCATAAATACAACAGTGTAAAAGGATAATCAGCTTGAAACTGTTTGGGTCAGATTCTGTTTTTATTCGAAGGCTTTACGAACACAATTACGGGTTCTATAAATCTTCAGAATAAGGTTTTTCTCACCGTAATGATCTGTAACTCAGGCGTACCGCACTGGCCAGCTGCGAATGGCAGGCGGAAGCGCAGGTTTCCAGAGTGAATCACACAGCATTGTCAGAAAATATGTACATGGAAAGTGTTTTTTCTTGTGCCTTTTCGGACAAAAATCATTCACCTGGGTAAAAAAGCCGATAAGGCTTAGACAGAATTGCCAAAGACATAATAAGGAGGATGAAAATGGCAAAGTATGTAATGGCTCTTGACGCGGGCACAACGAGTAACAGATGTATTCTGTTCAACGAAAAGGGTGAAATGTGCTCCGTCGCTCAGAAGGAATTTACACAGTATTTTCCGAAACCGGGCTGGGTTGAGCATGATGCCAACGAAATCTGGCAGACACAGCTGTCAGTAGCTCGTGAGGCAATGCAGAAGGTCGGTGCGAAGGCAGAAGACATCGCAGCGATCGGTATCACAAACCAGCGTGAGACAACTATCGTCTGGGACAGAATGACCGGACAGCCTGTTTACCACGCAATCGTATGGCAGTGCCGCAGAACTGCAGATATGAAGGAAGAGCTCATCGGCAAGTATCCTGATATCGCTGACGAAGCTTACCACAAGACAGGTCTCGTATTCGACCCGTACTTCTCCGGAACCAAGCTCCGCTGGATTCTCAACAATGTCGAGGGTGTCCGTGAAAGAGCAGAAGCAGGCGAACTCTGCTTCGGTACCGTTGATACCTGGCTGATCTACAAGCTCACAAAGGGCAAGACATTCGCAACCGATTACTCCAACGCTTCCAGAACCCTGATGTTCAACATCAACACTCTGAAGTGGGATGAGAAGCTCTGCGAGCAGCTCGAAGTACCGATGAGCATGCTGCCGGAAGCTCGCCCGTCCAGCGGAAACTTCGGATTTGCTGATCCGGAATTCTTCGGCGGCCCGATCAAGATCGCCGGTGTCGCAGGTGACCAGCAGGCTGCTCTGTTCGGTCAGACATGCTTCGAGCCGGGTATGGCAAAGAACACATACGGAACCGGCTGCTTCATGCTGATGAATGTCGGTGACAAGCCGATTTATCCGAACAACGGTCTTCTCACAACCATCGCGTGGGGTCTCGACGGCAAGGTTGAGTACGCTCTCGAAGGTTCTGTATTCGTAGCAGGCGCAGCGATCCAGTGGCTCCGTGATGAGCTGAAGGTCATCGATGCTTCCCCGGATTCCGAATACTTCGCAACACAGGTCAAGGATACCAACGGATGCTATGTCGTTCCTGCATTCACAGGTCTGGGCGCTCCGTACTGGGATCCGTACGCTCGTGGTGCTATCACAGGTCTGACCCGTGGTGTCAACAAGTATCACATCATCCGTGCAACCCTCGAATCCCTCGCATTCCAGACCAACGATGTTCTGGCAGCGATGGAAGAAGGTTCCGGTGTCAAGCTCGCAGCTCTCAAGGTAGACGGCGGCGCATGCAAGAACAACTTCCTCATGCAGTTCCAGTCTGACCTGATCAATGCGCCGGTTCATCGTCCGGTATGCGTAGAAACAACAGCTATGGGTGCTTCCTATCTGGCAGGCCTCGCTGTCGGCTTCTGGGCAGGCAAGGAAGATGTCATCAAGAACTGGGCAATCGACAGAGAGTTCAAGCCTGAGATGGATGCAGAGACAAGAGCTGCTGAGATCAAGGGTTGGAAGCAGGCTGTTAATTCGACCCTGGGTTGGGCGAAGTAACACATATTCAACAGGTTTCATTCAGAAAACATATTAGAGGAGATAGAAAAAAATCATGAAAGCATTAATCGCAGAATTTATCGGAACGATGTTCCTGGTTCTTCTGGGTGACGGTGTCTGCTGCAACGTCAGCCTGAACAAGTCCGGCATGAAGGGCGGAAACACTGTCCACATCCTCATCGGCTGGGGTATGGCAGTTATGGTTCCTGCATTCACATTCGGCGCAGCTTCCGGTGCACACTTCAACCCGGCAGTTACAATCGGCGCAGCAATCCGCGGCGGTATGGCTTGGGGTCAGGTCCCGGGTTACATCATTGCTCAGATGCTTGGCGGCTTCTGCGGCGCAGCGATTCTTATGGTTCTCTACGGTGATCACATCAAGGCTACAGACGACGACGCAACCATCCGCGGCTGCTTCGCTACTGGACCTTCGATCCGCAACACCGGTCTGAACTTCCTCTCTGAGTTCGTTGCTACATTCATTCTCGTATTCACACTCGCTTCCATCCCTGGTGATGCAGGTGCTTCCGGAGTTTCCTGGGTTCTCGTATACGGCGTCATCGTTGCCTGCGGTGCTTCCTTCGGCGGACTTACCGGTTATGCAATGAATGCTGCAAGAGACGCTGCTCCTCGTTTCGCTTATCAGCTCCTCGCTCCGAACAAAGGCGCAAAAGATCCGGACTGGGCTTACGGCTGGATCCCTGTGGTTGCTCCGATCTGCGGTGCAATCTGCGCTTCCCTGCTCTGGATGGCAGTATTCGCTTAATCCCAACATCTATTAACAAAGACGTACTGTTTGTTAATTAGCACATAAGCTGGAGGAATCGGCAAAGCGCATGTGTGTTGAATGCCGATTCCTCTTTTCCGTAATTACCTGGAAACATACGGCCCGGAGTGGGTGAATCCGGGCTGTGTGTTTCAACCATAGATTATTCAAAGAGGAAAACTAATAATGTATGACGTAATTATCATTGGCGCGGGAGTTACCGGCAGTTCTGTCGCAAGAGAACTTTCGCGCTACAACGCAAACGTCTGCGTGCTGGAGAAGTGCGAGGACGTCTGTGAAGGAACATCCAAGGCGAACTCAGCGATCGTCCATGCCGGATTTGATGCGGCGGAAGGTTCCCTCATGGCAAAGATGAATGTCAGAGGAAACGAGCTGATGGGCAAGCTCGCAGAGGACCTGGATATTCCGTTCAAGCGGAATGGCGCGATGGTCGTCTGCATCCACAAGGAAGCACTCGACGGCCTCAAGACGCTGTATGACCGCGGCATCGCCAACGGTGTCAAGGAACTCCGCATTCTGAACAGAGAAGAAGCACTGGAAATGGAACCGAATCTTTCCGACAACGTCGAAGGCGCGCTCTATGCCCCGACAAGCGGAATCATCTGCCCGTTCATGCTGAATATTGCGATGGCTGAGAATGCCGCGCAGAATGGTGTTGAATTCCGGTTCAATACCAAGGTGGAGGATATCTGCCATGACGATGACGGAATCTGGCACCTGCGTACCAATAACGGAGAATATACCGCGAAGTATGTCGTGAACGCAGCCGGCGTCTATGCCGATGTCATTCACAACATGGTCAGCGAAAATAAGATCAAGATTACACCGCGCCGCGGTGACTACTGCCTGCTCGACAAGGAAGTCGGAAACCATGTAAAGCATACGATCTTCCCGCAGCCGACCAACCTCGGCAAGGGCGTTCTCGTATCGCCGACCATTCACGGCAACCTGATCGTCGGACCGACCGCTGTCGACCTTGAAAACAAGGAAGGCAACAACACAACGGCAGCCGGCATTGCGGACCTCATTGCCAAGGCAAACGACCATGTGAAGAACCTGCCGATGCGCAAGGTCATCACATCATTCGCAGGTCTGCGTGCGCATGAAGCACATCATGAATTCATCCTTGAGGAAGTCAAGGACGCTCCGCATTTCATCGACTGTGCAGGTATTGAGTCTCCGGGACTCACCTCCTGCCCGGCTATCGGTGAATTCATCGGCGGCATGCTGAAGGAAAAGATGGGCCTCACGGAAAAAGAGAACTGGATCTCCAAGCGCAAGGGCATTCTGAATCCATCCGAACTCTCTCTCGAAGAGCGCAATGAGCTCATCAAGAAGAACCCGGCATACGGTCAGATCATCTGCCGCTGCGAATCCATTTCCGAAGGTGAAATCATTGACGCGATCCACCGGCCGCTCGGTGCCCGCAGCCTTGACGGTGTCAAGCGCCGCACCCGTGCCGGTATGGGAAGATGCCAGGCTGGCTTCTGCTCACCGCGTGTAATGGAAATCATCAACCGCGAACTCGGACTCCCGCTCGAGGAAGTTACCAAGAGCGGCGGCCGCAGTAATATTGTCCTGGAACGCACCAAGGGCGCAAACGGAGGCGAAGCATGATCTCGTACGATATTGTTATCATCGGCGGCGGACCTGCAGGCCTTGCGGCCGCGGTATCCGCGCGTAAAGCAGGAATCGAAAAGATTCTCATTCTCGAACGCGACAAGGAACTCGGCGGTATTCTGAACCAGTGCATCCACAACGGTTTCGGTCTTCATACCTTCAAGGAAGAGCTGACCGGTCCGGAGTATGCGTACCGCTTCATCGAGCAGGTACTTGAAGAAAAGATTGAGTACAAGCTCAACACCATGGTTATGGACATCTCCCCGGAGCGCGTCGTTACAGCGATGAGCCGGGAAGACGGCATGTATCAGATTCAGGCAGGCGCTGTCATTCTGGCAATGGGCTGCCGTGAACGTCCGAGAGGCGCTCTGAACATTCCGGGCTACCGTCCGGCGGGTATCTTCTCCGCAGGTACGGCACAGCGTCTGGTTAACATGGAAGGCTATATGCCTGGCCGTGAAGTTGTCATTCTCGGATCCGGTGATATCGGTCTGATCATGGCAAGACGTATGACGCTCGAAGGCGCAAAGGTCAAGGTAGTCGCAGAGCTTCTGCCTTACTCCGGCGGTCTGAAGCGTAACATCGTCCAGTGTCTCAACGACTTCAACATCCCGCTGAAGCTTTCCCATACCGTCGTGGATATTGAAGGCAAGGAACATGTCACCGCAGTTACGATTGCGGCAGTTGATGAACACAACAAGCCGATTCCGGGAACGGAAGAGCGCTATACCTGTGACACCCTGCTTCTGTCCTGCGGTCTCATTCCGGAGAACGAACTCTCCAACAAGGCAGGTATCAAGATGAATCCGGTCACCAGCGGACCGATCGTCAACGAAAGTCTTGAAACCAACATCCCGGGCGTCTTCGCCTGCGGCAACGTACTGCATGTACATGACCTGGTTGACTATGTATCGGAAGAAGCTGCCAAGGCAGGTTCCAACGCAGCGAAGTTCGTACAGAACGGCGGTAAGGACGAGGCAGCCGGACACATTGTCGAAGTCAAGGCAACCGAAGGCGCACGCTATACCGTTCCGTGCACGATCGATGTAAACAAGATGGAAGATCTCCTGACGGTCCGTTTCCGTGTCGGTGCGGTATTCAAGGAATCCTATGTCAGCGTCTACTTCGATGACGAGCGTGTCATGCACAACAAGAAGCGCATTCTTGCGCCGGGCGAAATGGAACAGGTCATCCTGCAGAAGAAGAAACTGCTGGAGAAACCGGATCTGAAGACCATTACGGTTAAGATTGAGGCAGAGTAACATGGAAAAAAGAGAACTTACATGCATTGGCTGCCCGATGGGCTGCCAGATCACCGTTGAACTGGAAGGAACCGAAATTCTTTCCGTCAAGGGAAACACCTGTGCAATCGGCGACAAGTACGCCCGCAATGAAGTAATTCATCCGGAGCGCACCGTTACTTCAACCGTTGTCGTTGACGGCGGCGACAAGCCGAGATGCTCGGTGAAGACGGCCGGAAACATTCCGAAGGACAAGATCGCGGAATGCATGAAGGCAATTGACGCGGTACGTGTCAATGCGCCGGTAAAGATCGGTGATGTCATCATCGAGAATGTGCTGGGAACCGGCGTCAATGTGGTTGCGACAAGAAACATCCACACTGCCGCATAACAGGGTTATCAAAGCGAACGGGACAGGCTGCAGGGCCTGTCCTTTTTGGTGCCCTGATCGAACACAATTCCGATCTGCAGGAAGAACCGCGGTGTGCGGGTTTTTCTTCTGTTTTCACGCGTGGACGGCAGAATCCTGGTTCGTATCAAATCATGCAGGGAGAAATCCCAGTTACGCCGGTGACGGAAGCATTTCACAGAACTTTCACCGGCACATGGAAAAATCATGGAAATAATGCGTGGACATGGATCCATGCCTGCGTATGTAAGGTAGTGCACCAAAAACAGGGTGCTGGAAAAGGAGAAAGACCAATGCTGAAGAATCAGATGAAGCTTGATGAAAAACTCCTCGAGAATATCTGGGGCGGAAGACCAGGTTCCGTGTACGAGTTTACATCCAGGAAGATAGATGGCATGTTCATCGACGGAAAAAATCAGCCGGGCGGAAATGAAGATATTCTGAAGCCGACTCACAGCTGAGCATTCGTTCATGGAGTAACAAAAAGATTTCACAGTAAAGCAGCACAGAATACGTGGATGGAAACAGCATCCTTCGTAAATTAGATATCCTGAAGGAAACAGTTCAGGATAAAGAAAAGAGGTATTTAGCATTATGAAAAACTTCGAAAAACTGAGTGATTCCATACTCTCTGATATCTGGGGCGGAAATGGAGCACGGCCCCCGAAACTTGCTTATATCGAACTTCCGGATTCCAAAGGCCACGGAAAGACTCAGCCGGGCGGAAATGAAGATATCTTCGACCGGAGAACAAACAGGCCGTGGTAAACGCGTGCCGCAGGCATTCGAAGAAACCAAAGTGTATATCACAGATATCAAGCCGGAGTCTCCGGCTTCTTCTATTTGAGGTACAATAGAAGCGTGTGGGAGGAAAGAATATTATGACGACCGCAAATAAACTGACAATACTTCGAATTATTCTCGTGCCGGTATTCCTCGGCGTGCTCTACGCCGGATTCCCCGGCTCC
>JAFOLE010000115.1 GCA_017419465.1 Solobacterium sp.
CTTACGCCCGCAGCGTGAAGTTCCATGATGAGCTTCACCTTGATTTTATTTGCCATTACGGCCTCCAATCTAGAACGACATGCGTTCATCCTCATTCTAGAAAGAAGCAGTAAAAAACGGCTTTCATCCTCCGTATTGGTGGAATCATACCGTGTATTACCGGAACTGAAGACCGTACAGGTGGATCTCAATACCGTATCGCTGGTCTCATGCGCGCGAAATACTCAGACAACGATGATGCCGTCATCGATGCCGCAAAGGCAGTCGAAGGCGTCAAGCCGTTCAAGCTCATCTGAGTACAGTCTGATACATACAGCGGATCCATGCGGTCCGCTGTTTTTTATCGCTTGCGGTACAATTAACATGATGAAATGCATCATCCGCAAATCCGCATGCATGGTTCTCGCTGTGCTGACAGCGCTTTTCTGCGTGCGTCCGGTGCTTGCGGAAACCGTGATCAACTGCTGGGATGAGACAAAGAAAGCGCACTATCAGCGCCGGAAGATTTCCACGGCAATCAATATCTACGCAAGGAAGGGAACCGTTCCCTTTGTCCAGCATGAAACCGGTGTCCTGCGGGGTGTGGAGTATGACATCCTGCGGGTGGACCCAAGCCGGAATACGTTCCTGAAAGTGGATTACAGTGAAACCCCGGTGTATCTCAGCCAGCTGGAAGACAGGAAACTTCTGAAGGAAGGCTATGTCCGGGTCGGCGGAATCAATGCCGGTTATTTTAACAATACGAACACCCAGTACGGCCGTCCGGTCGGGGCAGTGCGGGTGAATAATGAATGGACGACATGGCACGGCAGTCTGAATACGCCGGCCTACGGCAGCGGCTATGCGACCGCCTATTTCAACCGTTATGACATGGAGATCCGCTACCATGGCTGGCAGAAGGGAAAGTGGAAAGGCGATCATAACTGGTCGTATATGACCGGCTATCTGATTGATGCGGAAAATGCGGTATCCGGTTCCTATACCTATTTTGCGGATGGGAAAGAACAGGATATTACGAGCGGCCAGGTCGGCGGAATCAACTACCATACCTATGGCAGGGCACTGACCATCTTTGCGCAGAAACAGACTGGTCAGTTTCTGCTCATCGAGTTCTACGGGACGATCCCGGATGCGGCGGTGAAGGAACTGCTTCGGAAGGAGAAGGTGACCGATGCGATCCGCCTTGACGGAGGAGGTTCCTGTCAGATGATCTATGACGATGAGCTGGTGAATCAGAACTACAGTCCCCTGAAACAGCTGCCGGAAGATTCCCCGAAATTCAGCAGGGATGCGGTAACCGCAAAGCGGGAACGGGGATTTCTGCCAGGTTAGCTTTGACAAAATCGTGAATCTGTCTAAAACAGCCCGAGGGGCTGTTTTCATGTGTTGACCGGCGGTCAGAAAGTGACTATAACGACTAATGTGCTCATAAAACTGACTGACAGTCAGTGAGCTTGGAAAAGAGGTTCACATGGCAAAGAAGACAGGGGAATGGGTTGTCCGTTTCCGGCATGTGATTCTTCTGGCAGCGGTGGTGCTGTTAATACCTGCCGCACTCGGATATATCAAAACAAAGGTCAACTATGATCTGCTTACGTATCTGCCGGAAGACATCGAGACAATGGTCGGACAGGACATCCTGAAAGAAGAACTTGGGACCGGCGGTTTCTCCACACTGATCTGTGAGGGAATGCCGGAGAAAGATGTAAAGGCGCTGAAAGAACAGATCATGGAGGTCGACGGCGTCAAGGATGTCATCTGGTATGATTCGGCACTCGATATCAGTGTACCGATGGAAATCCTTCCGGATGAGATCTATGACGCATTCAATTCCGGCGACAGCACGATGATGTTCATTCTCTTTAAGGATACGACCAGCGCAGACAGCACGATCGCCGCAGTACGGGAAATCCGGACACTCGCAGATGAGCGGTGCTTCCTGACCGGCATGAGCGCGGTGCTCGTCGATACGGAAGACCTCTCCGAGGCAGAGGCGCCGGTCTACGTCATGATGGCGGTGGCGCTCTCGGTCGTGGTACTGATGCTGTCGATGGACAGCTGGCTGATTCCATTCCTGTTTCTCGCAAGCATCGGAATGGCAATTCTCTACAATCTTGGATCGAACATCTTCCTCGGTTCGATCTCCTATGTCACAAAAGCCCTTGCGGCAGTTCTGCAGTTAGGTGTCACGATGGATTACTCCATCTTCCTGTGGCACAGCTACGAAGCGCAGCTGGC
>JAFOLE010000116.1 GCA_017419465.1 Solobacterium sp.
AAGTTCACATACGATGTGGCTGAGATGAAGGGCTACATGGGCATCGGCATCATTTCGGACTATGATCCCCAGCCGCTTCTGGTACGCTCGCATCACGGTACCTATGCAATTGTCACCATCGGAAAGATCAACAATTCCGATGAGCTGATTGAAAAACTCTTCAACAACGGCCGCGGTCACTTCATGGAAATGACCAACGGCGAACTGAACAAGACAGAAATCGTCGCCGCCCTGATCAACCAGCAGGACAACATCATCAGCGGCATCAAGTATGCCCAGCAGATGATCGACGGGTCGATGTCGATCATGATGCTTACCGAAAAGGGTATCTACTGCGCAAGAGATGCGCTGGGCAGAACCCCGATCCATATCGGCGTCAAGGAGGAAGGATACTGCGCAAGCTTTGAGTCCTTCGCTTACGAAAAGCTCGGCTACAGCCAGTTCAGGGAGCTTGGCCCGGGTGAAATTGTCATCATCACCCCGCATTCCTGCACGGTGCTGTCCGATCCGGGCAAAAAGAAGAAGATCTGTACCTTCCTGTGGACCTATTACGGATATCCGCCCAGCCGCTATGAAGGCACGACCGTCGAGAAGATGCGTTATGACTGCGGAAAATTCATGGCGCAGCGGGATAACCTCACCAGTGATGATATCGATATCGTCGCCGGTGTTCCCGACAGCGGAATTGCCCATGCGATCGGCTATTCCAACGAAAGCCATGTGCCGTATTCCCGTCCGTTCATCAAATATACGCCGACCTGGCCGCGTTCCTTCATGCCTACCATGCAGACAAAACGTGACCTGATTGCCCGGATGAAACTGATTCCGGTCGCGGAACTGATTGAGAATAAAAGGATGCTGCTGATCGATGACTCGATCGTCCGCGGTACGCAGCTGCGGGAAACAACCGAGTTCCTGTATGAAAGCGGCGCCCGGGAAGTGCATGTCCGTCCGGCATGCCCGCCGATTCTCTTCGGCTGTAAGTACATCAACTTCTCCCGGTCCACGGATGATATGGAGCTGATTGCCCGCCGCATTATTGCCCGCGAAGAAGGACAGGATGTGGAACGGGTCATCCTTGATGACTATGCAAATCCGGACAGCGACCGCTACCACCGGATGCTGGACCTCATGCGGAAAGAGATGAACTACTCCTCGCTGAGCTTCAACCGTCTCGATGACATGATCAAGGCAACGGGTCTTACCGAAGATGAGGTGTGCACCTACTGCTGGAACGGTAAAGAATAAATCTGAAAAAGCGCTTCGGCGCTTTTTTCGTTTATCGCAGAAGAAAATGCATAAAGATGCGATTTGGTTTTCCACAGATGCATAAAAATAATAAAATTATAGTCAGATGGCTGCTTCTGCGGCTGCACATGCCGGAGACCCTCCGGTACATAAACAACAATGATCTGAGGACAGGTCTTTTATTGACAGTCTTATATTGAGAGGAATTCAGCGTATGAAATTGTTCTTATGCAGTAATCTGCGGCTCGGTGTCTCCTGCACCGGGAATCTGAGTGTTCCGCTTTCGCATCAGTGGGCACAGAAACGGAATGAAAAGTTCGGCGAACTGTTGGATACGGCAGACCGTGAGGAAGCACAGTGTGCTGTGCTTGCGGGCAGGCTGTTCGGAACCGCGTATGTACCGGAATCGCTTGTGGACGTGCTGTTTGACGTAGTGCGGGCGCACGAGGACCTTCCGGTGGTTGCCTGCGTCAGCGAGCCGGAATACCGCCGGCTGTCCTCTCGCGGCGATATGCCCGCAAACCTGCATCTGCTTACGCAGGAAGGGGAAGCGGTCTATTCGGACGGAACGGTCGAAGTGGCATCTGCGGAAGAAGGAATTCTCTTCCGGACATCGGATATCTCCGAGGCATTCCTGATCAAGGATGTCGCCGGTACATACTTCGACGGCGCAAAACGCCTGCCGGCATTTGAACCGTCCGGATTTGAAGATGCGTCCGACGGCAAATACGGGTATACCCTCATCACAACCGACGGCGGCGGATATATTACGGAAGCGAAGGGAGGCCCGCTGTTTTCCTATCGGACAGTCACCGTGGAGAGCCAGCCGGAGGATACCGCAGAGGATCTGATGCGGATGGCAGACCGCCGGCTTGCGGATACAGATGAAAATACGTTTGTGCGCCTGGTTGTCACCGGCGCAACCGCGTTCGCAGAGACACTGGATACCGAAGCGCTGAAGGAACACCTGCAGGAAAAGGTATTCTTTGCGGAAGTATTTGACAATACCGCGATGGAAGTCGACCGGAAGGCGCTTGAGAATGACATTTCGCTCCAGAGTGAGTTTGTACGTCTTGTTCTGCAGGATGAATCACTCAGTGAAACGGAACGCAGCCGGCTGATCAGCTGCGGCTGGAATGCACTGAACGGAAAAGAGGTGGCCGGAAAATGAAACTTCTGAACATGTATGTCGATAATTTCGGCGGACTTCATGACTATACCTGTAACTTCGACGAAGGACTGAATGTCATTCTGGAAGATAACGGCTGGGGAAAGACAACCATGGCCGCTTTCCTCAAGGCAATGCTTTACGGATTTGAATCCGGTTTAAGCAAGGATATCAAGGAAAATGAGCGGAGACGCTATTATCCGTGGCAGGGCGGCACTTACGGCGGCACGCTTGATTTTGAGACGGACGGCGTACGCTACCGCGTAAAGCGGACGTTTGGGGAAAACCCGCGGTTTGACAGCGTCAAAATCACAAATCTCGATACCGATACGCCGGTCCGGATCACCGCAGATTCGCTTGGTGAAGAACTCTTCAAGCTGGATGCGGGCGCGTTCCAGCGCAGTGTCTACATCAATCAGAACTCTGCCGGATCCGACGGCAGTGCCGCAGGCATTCAGGCCCGTCTCAACGCACTCGTCAGTCAGGCAAACAATACTGCCGCGTATGACAATGCGATCGGTGATCTTTCACAGCTGGTGCGGACGTATGAAAAAAACGACGGCCGCGGTCAGCTCGATACCATCAATCGGAGCCTTGCGGATAAGCAGGCCCAGAAAGATCTGATGGAGCGGGAAATCCGCGGACAGGAAGAAGCGCGGATCCGTGTCTCTGACATCGGAAATGAGCTGGAGATGCTCGGCGCAGAACTGGAAGAACAGAAGCTCGCATATGACCAGGCGGTCGATGACCGCCGCAGACTGGAAGCTTCGAACAAACTTCTCGATGATGTCAATGAAGAGCTCGGTGTTCTTCAGGAACAGCAGGATGCGCTGCTTGATGAGTTCGGCGGAAGTGCGCCGGAAGAGAATGCGATTGAAGAAACACGCAGGAGTATTCAGACCATTGCGTCCATGGACTCCCTGATGACAGAACTTTCCGGAGACCGGGCAGTAAATGATGCGGAGTATCAGAAGATTGCCGGAAGATATGAAGGTGCCATTCCGGAAACCTCCCGGATGGACGAAATCCAGCAGATCTACAGTGAACTGCAGGCAATCCGCGCCGCATCCAAAGAAGATGCAGACCGTATGGCAGAGATCGAGGAACCTGCAGGCTATACCGCAGTCGCGAAGGCGGTTCAGGAAGACGGCAGTTATACGGATGCCCTCAAAGAAGTTGTCCGGTCAAAAAACTCCGTTCAGGAACTGATCCGGATGCGGGATTTCAATACGCAGTCTGCGGCGCATGAAACAGAATCCTGGGGCGCCACAAAGAAACGCTATACCGCTCTGACGGATGAAATCCAGGAGCGGCAGAATGAACTCGAAAACCTGCGCGCATATAACCCGTCCGCAATTGAGGCGCCGATCCGGCATCTGAACGAACTGCTTGTCCGCCGCCAGGATCTGGAACGGGAAAAGAAGTCGCTTGAAACGGTTCTGGAAAAGGAATCCGCGGACTGGGAAACACTGAAGAAAAAGTTCGCGGGACTTCGGGAAGAAACAGAGGCACGTCAGAAGGTTCTTGACGATGACAGTCCCGCCGCGCCGGAACGGATCCGTCCGCGGATTGAAAAACTCACGGAACTGCAGAAACTTGAACAGGCCATAAAGATCAAGCAGGAGGCAATTGACCGCAACCGGATCACGGAAGAAGAAAAGGGCATCCTGAACGCAAATACCGGAGATCTTCCGGAAGCCGGTGAAGCAGACCGGATGAAGGAACGGTACCGTTCACTGCTGAAGGAACAGCAGGAAAAACAGAGTGTCGCCGTATCCATCACAGAGGAACAGAAAAAGGCCGATGATCTGAATAAAGCACTGAAGGAACTGGAAGGAACCGAACTGGTGCTTGAACATGCGCCGGTAGAAGAACCCGCAAAGGGAATGAGCACCGTATTCATGATTCTCGGTGCGCTTCTGATCATCGGCGGCGGAATCGCTGCGGCGATGGTGAACCCGCTGATTGCGGCGCTTGCGGTTCTTGGTCTCGTTCTTCTGGTGCTCGGCTTCACGGGCAGCCGGAAGTATCGTCAGCTGTATCAGGAGTATCAGGCATATATCACCGAAAAGAATCAGAAGGAAGCAGAGGCTGACCAGAAGAAGGCAGATCTCAGAAAGCAGATCGATGATGTGGAAGCCGGTATCCGGAATCTGACGGAAGAACTCGAAAGCAACAGCACCCAGATGAAGAACAATCAGAAGGAGATTGTCGGCTGGGTGAAGAAATACGGAAGAAATGAGAAACAGGTCACGGAAGAGGTTATCTCCCGGATCGGCATCAATT
This sequence comes from Solobacterium sp., assembly GCA_017419465.1. Lineage (GTDB taxonomy): Bacteria > Bacillota_I > Bacilli_A > Erysipelotrichales > Erysipelotrichaceae > Bulleidia. The sequence goes on from JAFOLE010000116.1 coordinate 4,703, forward strand.
CCGACCGTCTGCGCAACCTGCGCGCAAAGTCCAAGGAGATCGCGAATACCAAAAAATTCATCGATGATGAAACCGCATATATCCGTCAGATTCTGAGAAATCTGAAAGAAGAATATCCTGAAACAGACGGCATGAATGTTGATCAGGCAGCGGAAGCGCTGCGGAAACGCGAAACCGCGTATCAGCTGGAAGCCGAAAAGCTTTCCGCTGCACATGAAGCGGAAGCCCGGTTCCTTGAGGAATCCGGATGTACCGAAGATCAGCTGCTTGGCAGAACACCGACCGAACCGAGTGAAGTGCGTCAGAAACTCGCTTCCCTCAGCGCGGATTTTGAAGCGGTGGATGAAGAACGCAGCGCACTGGACAGCGAATATGAGGGACTTGAAGGCCTGTCTTATGAAACCGCGATTGAAAAGCTGCGCACCCGTGCACAGGCATATCAGGTTACCGAAGGACAGCTCCGTGCTGCCCGGCAGAATGAAGTCCGCTATCTGATGGAAGCCGGCGTGACACGTGACAGCCTTGCGATGCAGGATTCCGAGAAGCTTGTGTCACTGAAGAAAGCCGGCAGAGAGCTCGATGAAAAGTTCAATGAGATCGTGACCCGGATCCGTAAGGTGCTTGCGCCGATCGGTATTGAGGTCAACCGTGACAATGTGGTGGATTCCCTGCAGAAGGCGGAAGTCTCTGAGAATGAATACAACCAGTATTCACGCATGCGCAGAGAACAGACGGAACGCGAGACAAAGCGCCTTGCCCAGATTGCATCGTTTGAAGAAATTCTGTCTGAACAGATTCGTGATCTGAAGGGAAACTATGCGGATGAAGATCTTCCGAAGCGGATTTCCCTTGTCCGCAGTGACGTGAATGAAGCGAACCACCTGCAGGAAAAGATCGCAGGCCTTGATCAGCGGATCGAAGAAGCACATAAGGAACGCACCGCAAGACTTGCGGCGGTCAATGCGTTTGAACGGAAATTCGGACAGTTCGTACCGGAAGGCGAAGATGTGTTCACCGGTATCTGCCGGAAAGCAGAGGAGTATAACCGGCTTCAGGCAGAGATGGCGCCGCTGGTACGTCAGCGCGATGCCATCCTTGAGGAACAGAAGGAAATTCCGGATGACGGCGGTACGCTGGAAAATCAGCTCCGTCATTCCATTGAGTCAATGGAAACACGAAAAGAAGCACTGCTTGCGGAACGTTCACAGAAGAAGGAACTCATCCGTCAGGCAGACCGCTCCGTGGAGGCATATCCGGATATGGTGCGCGAAATCAGCCAGCTGTATGAACAGCGTGATGCGGTGCGCAATGAAGAGCGCACGCTGAAGCGCGCGATTCAGCTGATCGGACAGGCAAAGGATAATCTTGCCAACCGGTATCTCGGCAAAGTCGAACAGCTGTTCAATGATTACATGCATATCTGGCTCGGCAATGAGGCGGTCAGAGGAATCCTCGATGTCGACTTCAATGTCTCGATTGAGGAAAATGACAGGCTTCATGTGGCGGAAGGATACAGCACCGGCTATTGCGATCTGATGGATTTCTGCATGCGGCTTGCGCTGATTGATACGCTGTTTGAAAACGAACAGCCGTTCCTCATTCTGGATGACCCGTTCGTCAACCTGGATGAAACCCACCTGGAAAAGGCGCTGGAGCTGCTCGGTGCAATGTCTACGTCCAAGCAGATCGTCTACTTCGTCTGCCATCCGGTCCGTGCGGTAAAAGCCACGGGAACCGAACACGAGAAGGCACAGTTCCGTGCACTTGCGGAACGGCAGAAGGAACTTCTCGACCGGCGCATTGCGGAAATGAAGCCGCAGGAAGCGGAACCGGAACGGTCACCGAAAGACCGCTATCAGGTGGCTGAAGGCGGCATGGGAATGTCCGTCGCACCGGTGAATACCAGTGTGCCGGCGGGAGAACGAGTCGTCCGGATGAAATTTGCCATCCGGGGCGGCGGAATCCATCCGGATAAGATGTATGAACTGTTCTTTGTCGATGAGACCGGAACGGTTGTCAGTGAACGGCGTCTGCTGGAGCTGCGCAATGACCGGCTGTATCCGGAGGAAGTGCAGTTCCGTCTGAACCGTGAAGTGTACACGGGTGACCGTTATGAGCTGATGGTTCAGGAAACCGGAAGCGACGACTTTGATGTCGCCGCAAGATTTCCGATTCCGGCAGCTGCCTGATCACAAAGGAGTAACGAGCGTATGACCACAAAACGAATGCTTATCCGTGCCGATGACCTCGGCTACAGCGAGGGCGTCAATCTCGGTATCGCAAAGTCGGTCAATGAAGGTCTGATCCGCAATATCGGTGTGATGCCGAATATGCCGCTGGCAAAGCAGGGACTGGATCTTCTGAAACGTGATGATATCTGTCTTGGCCAGCATACCAATGTATGCGTTGGAAGACCCCTCAGTAATCCTGCGGATATCCCCAGCATTACCGATGAAAACGGCATGTTTGTCTCAAGCAGAACCTATCGGACCGCGGACCATGACTTTGTGGTGCTGGACGAAGTGGTGCTGGAAATTGAAGCGCAGTATCAGAGATTTAAAGAGCTGACTGGCCGGGAGCCGGAATACTTTGAAGCGCATGCGGTAAGCAGTGTCAATCTTGCGAAGGGACTGGAAATCGTTGCGCAACGTCATAACCTGCCGTTACTGCAGTTTTCCACCACAGAGCCCGTTGCCTTCCGCAATACACAGATGATTGTTTCCATGGAAAGCATGGGTCCGGATTACGACCCGTTTGAATCCCTGAAGCGCTGTGCGCAGAAGGATTATGCGGAGAATGAATGTCCGATGTTTGTCTGCCATCCGGGGTATCTTGACTGGTATCTGCTTCAGACATCGAGTCTCACGGTTCCGCGGGCGATGGAAGTGGAAATGCTGTGCAGCCCGAAGACCCGGCAGTGGCTGGACGAACAGGGAATTCAGCTGGTCACCTACAACGATATTCACTGA
>JAFOLE010000117.1 GCA_017419465.1 Solobacterium sp.
ACACAGTCTTCAGTCAGCGCTGCCGCAAAATATCCGCTCATGGTCGTTCTCCTTAACGCGCTACATTATAAACGGAATCGCCGTGCTGTGTTCACCAAGTTTCATTAATTTTCCAATCCTTCGAACATGTAAACGTTTTCCCTGGATAACGGCACTGTATGTGTACAAAAAACTGCAGGTCCAGGGGGAGGGAACCTGCAGTAACTGAAAGATAATTCTGAATTTTATGGAGGTCTGCTTATACGCCGGAGTAAGCGGAGAATCCGCCGTCGATGGGAATGGTAACACCGGTGATGAAGGATGCCGCATCGTTGTTCAGCAGGAACAGGACTGCGCCGCAGAGTTCCTTTTCGCTGTCGCCGAAGCGTCCCATCGGTGTCGCCGCAAGAATCTTGCCGGTGCGGGCAGTGTGAACAGGCATGTCCCCAGCATCTTTCCATCATTCAGTATCTGCAGGACACCCGCGCAAAACTGAACGACCTGTTTCCTGACGGGCATGCATAATCACTTTCTGAACAATCAAAACGGATCAGGTGAACAGAGAATTGTCACTGAACTGATCCGTTTTAACTGTGTTTATTTTTTCCTGTTTCCGCCGCATCCGCAGCCGCAGTTTCCGCGTGCTTTCCGCTTCACCATGTTCCGCACGATCACAAAGATCAGTGCTGACAGTATTACCGCAACGATTCCGTTTGCCATGGTTTTACCAGAAGAGAAGCGCGAGATGATACACAATTCCCGCCAGTATAAGAGATGTGGCGATATAGTACAGCGCGATTCTTAACGGCCATTTTAAGGAATGCGTTTCATGCGCTGCGGAACTGAGCGCCATTACACACGGCATATTAAAGTAGAACGCGAAGATGAATGCCAGCGCCTCCGGTTTTGTGATTGCAGAGGTAAGCGCCGCTGCGACCGATGAAGAATCGGCAGGGGCAATTGTCATATTTGCCACAGCTGTCATGACGCTTCCGCCCGAGAACACGGAGGCCAATGCGCCGAGGGAGCCTTCTTTTCCCATCCAGGAAGCCATCCAGGCAAGGAATGTCTGCCAGCGAAGACCGAATATCATGGTCACCGGTTCGATTGCGTTGCCAAAGCGGTAAAGAATACTGCTGGACGCATTGCCTGAGGAGCTGTATGAAAGCAGACAGAGGACGATTGCGATCAGTGTGACGATGCCGATTGCACGCTTGAATGCTTCGCCCATACGGATCAGTGCGGTTTTGAATAACGCGCGCCAATGCGGTTTATGATACGGCGGAAGCTCCATGAGAAGACCGGTCTGGTCGGCGTCTGAGAGAAGACGTTTCCCGTAAATGGAGGCAGTCAGTTTCAGATGCAATACCGATACTGCAAACAATGCGGCTATGACCAGAGCCGCACCCGGTCCGAAGAATACCGTACTTACCAGTCCGACAACACCCCACGTGGAGCCGCATGGCACAACCCATGACATGGCGATTGCGGTCATTCGCTGACCCCAGGTATCCAGTACGCGGGAGCCGCTGCTGCCGGCAATGTTGCAGCCGAAGGATACAAGGAACGGCATCATCGCCTTGCCATGCAGTCCCAGTTTCTGCATGGTGTTATCAAACACGTAAGAGATTCTTGCCATGTATCCGACATCTTCAATCAAGCCAAAGACCAGTGTGGCGCCGAAAATATAGCCGCACATCATGATCGTAAACGCAAGTCCTGTAACCAACGCTTCCGTGACAAGCGAAATCAGCAGCGGATGTATTCCGAGGCTTCCCATCCAGTCTGCCAGCGGCGCGCCAATGTAGGCAAGCGCGCTGCCGATGGCCATCAGCGGATATCCTGCAAGAATGGAAACTACCAGACTGAGCAGAATGATGCCTGCCGCAACCGGTTTGCCCCATCGTTTCGAAATTGCAATGCGGTCAAATGTGTTTGCGGCTTTATCCGGTGCAACTGTTTTTACCGCCCCATCCAGAAGATAATCGATCCATGCGAACTTGCAGCTGCCGGTGCGGGAAGAGCCATCTTCAACCGGCCGCAGCGCTTCCTGAATTCTCTGGAAATTCTCTGCGGAAACTGCTCCCTCGACAAGCTTTTCCGCAGCTGGATCATGTTCTGCAAGCTTTGCAAACAGCCAGCACGGCTCATAAACTGAAATGCCATTTTCCGGCAGAAGAGAAACTACCGTCCGATACGTTTCTCCAAACGCTTCTTCATATCGTTTTGCAAGATCTGCGGAAGAAATCACAGCATTGCGGTGTTCCGCATTTTTCAAAAGCTCATAGAATGAACTGTAATTCGTTTTATCTGATGCCACAAACGGCAGAACCGGTATCCCAAGCTTTTTCTCAATAACTGCGGGATCAACAGTCTTTCCCTGCATGCCGGCCACATCCATCATGTTCAGAAGTAATACAGCCGGAACTCTGATTCCTGTATAGTCCGCACACATGAAGAGACTGCGTTCGAGCTGTGAGGAATCGGTAAGCAGACAGATCAAGTCCGCTTCTCCGGAAGCGATGTAGTCCCGTGTGACGATTTCTTCATCCGAGTTCGCCGCAAGGGAATAGGTGCCCGGAAGATCGACCACCGTATAGGTTTTTCCGTTTGCCGTAAAGCTTCCGATACACTGTTCAACGGTCTTTCCTGGCCAGTTTCCGACATGCTGGCGGGCACCGGTCAATGCGTTATAGAACGTTGATTTGCCGGAGTTGGGCTGGCCAAGCAATGCAATTGTCATACTTTCACTCATGATTCACCTCCACCAGGACTGCGTCGCAGTCCTTACGGTTGACCGCAAGCACAGTACTCCGCACATCCAGCAGAACCGGATATTTGCGGTCATTCTTCACAACTTCAAATGCACCGCCGGGTATGATCCCGACTGCGGTGATGCGGCGCTGAAAATCTTCCTTTCCGCCGACAGACAGTATTTTTCCCCGCTGTCCGGCTTTTACTTCACTGAGTTTCACTGTTGTTATCCTCCCCTTCAGAACGGTAGTTAAGACGCCGGTATTCCAGCGGTGTCATCCCTGTACACTGCCGGAACACGGTGCCGAATTTTCCCTGATGACTGTATCCGCAGGCAGCTGCGATACTGCCGATTTTCATCGTTGTATCCTGCAGCAACTGCTGTGCATACGCGATGCGCATATCTCTCAGATAACCGGAGATCGGCATACCGTATACTTTTTCAAAATAGAGTTTGAGCGAAGATGGACTGATTCCATACTCCTTCGCAAGATCACGAATCGTGTAATGCACGGAAAGATCGGCGGCAATCTTTCGCTCGACCTGTGTCACGATATAGCGCTGTCCTTTCGTTACATAATCCGTTTCCTGAATCGGTGTAATGCCGCCATTCATCAGCTGTACAAGAAGAGATAACGTCTGAAATCGGTAAGCCTGCAGCGATACTGAGCGCTTCATCAGATTTGTACAGACTGTCTGGATCAGTTCGCGGCAGGAATCAGAGACATATGCTGAACAGCTTCCCTCGTTTTCTTCTGTTATGTGTGCAATCCACCCCAGAACATCTCCGTAATCTGTCAGACTTTCCGGAGAATTCTGTTCAAGCGTATCAAGATCAAATGCAAGTTCCAGACCGACATAATTTCCAGTCGGGTAATAATATCCGTCCACCGGTTCCCGGGCATCAATGCTCAGCATTCCCGGCTTCATATAGATATAGGTGTCATCCGGAAGCCGTACTTCACATCTGCCGCTCAGACAGTAGTTGATCGTCACATAACGAATCGTTGTTGTTTCTGCAGGAAGACTTCTGTCTTTGATCTGATTCAGCCAAAGATACACTCCTTTCCACGGTTCGCAGCGGTAAATAAAACTGCCGGTACCGATTGCCAGCTGGATCACTTCATCATTTTCTGTAAAATGCTGAATCCGCATTCCAAATGCGGCATCCAGATCTTTTATGGTGCCACCTGCCATCAGCCCTCCTGTAAGTTAGTTTATGCTAACTATTGTATACGGTTTTGCGATTGTTTCTATGACCGGATTGAGAAATTTGCTCCAAAGGACAATTTATTATGTTCAAACGCAGGAGACCGCTATGTGCACGCAGCTTCCAAAGGAATAAAAAACCTCCTGATAAATCCGGAGGTACGATTCCTTTCTTTTTTCGAACACTATTTGGGAAGATTGGCTCAATTGGCAGTCACATCAGGTACGACAAGAAGGCGGGTATACAAATCATACTTTTCCAGGGTGAATGGTATTAATTCCGTTTGTCGTCACATACTGAATAAGTTCCTCATTCATTTTGTCGTGATCCATAAAGAACTGCTTCTTCTGTCTGGCAGGAACATCTTCATTCAGGTATGGCTGATGGACCAATGTGTGAGAAATCGGCGCTGTCATTGCGACATTTAAAACTTCATAGGGGCTGCGGAATTCAATCAAAGTTTCTTCTGAGAATTCCCCTTTTAACAGCCAGTTCAGATATCCCGAATCAATATTTTTATATTCCGGCATCCGAATCGATTCGTATCTGTCCGGCGGAAGATTATTACAGGCAATAACAAGCATACCGTATGCAAACTGACATTGGAGTTTGTCAAAGTCTGTCACATCCGTCCTGGCTAACAGCTCACACAGAACCTGTATATTTTCCGAAATCAGATCCGTATCCTGTTCCAGAATACCCAGTAAACAAGCCACAAAAGCTCTGTCCCATCTTGGCTGCTTGGAGACGATATATTTTCTTGCCTTGTCTGAAACGGCCTCCTTGTCATAATCGTTTTCATGTAACAGACAGAGTATGAGATTAGCGGCGTGAATATTCATTGTATGTCCGTTTGATGCAGGAGGAAGCCCCTGTGGAAAAGCCCGGCTGATATTTTCATACTTTGCGGACGAAAGATAGTGAACGATATGATAAGCCATAAACGAATGATCGCATCCGTTTTGGGAGCTCCATAATAAATCTGCCTTGTTCTCAAAATTCATTGTTGCCTGCATTAAGGAATAGTTTTTCTCTTTCAGACTCTTCTTTAACGTATCAGCACAAAGTCACCAATACCTGCGTCGGAATGAATTGCATAAGAAGACCAGTTCAAAAGGTATTCAAGATATTTGTGCACATCACCTTCTGCTTTATCTGCTGCTTTTTCATTAAACCTGTCCAATCGTTCATAGAATTCAGCCAGGGCAGCCTCGATCACAGTTGTTTCCAAACGACTCATGCTTTATTATCCTCGCAATCTGCAGCGCATTAACGGTGGTTATTTCCGGAACACCACCCAGTTATGTGACCAGGGCACCGGCAGACCGAAAAGTGTAATTACTTTTTCGGATGCATTCCGATACCAGGAGTAATTCCAGCCCGCTCCCATATCCAGATACAGGGCATTGGTTACACCGAGCCGTCGAAGTTCATCCATAAATCCGTCAAAGTGCATCATATTGGCGGAATCGATGATGCAGAGGTTTCCGTTCAGTTCTGCAAGTGCCCGGTAACAGCGGGCTCTCAGCCGTCCGAAGCTTGTGACGGTTACCCCGTCTTTGATCAGACCAAACTGCATGAATCCGTTTCCGCCTGCATTTGCGGCGCGGGCAATTGCGTCTGAAGGATTTTCAAATTCAAATGCATATTTTCCGTCATGGAATACAAATGCCGCAAACTCATCATGATTGTACGGGCTGTGATACAGCGTGCCGTTGACCGCATGATCCCCCTCAACATTTTCCTGGGTAAATCCAAGACTGATCGTATGCTGGAATGCCGCTCCGCTGCACCAGGTGATGGAGGCATCGGATTTGGATGGGCGCTTCTCACATACCAGCTCAACATTGGAATATTCCGGAAAGATGACATAGACCGTTCCGGTATTGTAAACCGTTGTCCGATCTGCCGGAAGGATTTCCTGAACCGGCATGTCAGATGCATCGATACTGTCGGGAATGCGGGCATGATACTGGGAGACAAGCCCTGAGAATGAAAAGACAAAAACAGGGATCACCAGTATGGAAGTTGCGTACATCAGCCGGTAAAGTAGTTTCAGCGGCTTAGACTTCAGTTTTTCAGGACCCCACAGATAGATCACAAGCGTAATGCATTGCACTGCGGCGAGAATCGGACATATGATGTCAAGAATATCCGGGGACATCTGCGCGACAAAAAATACGGTAAAGGTAAACAGAGAGAGCAGTGCCATGGACATCAGCCAGATTCCGGTCAGAAGTTCCCGTTTACTCATTTTCTCTTTCCTTCCTTCCTCAGCTGCAGAAGTTCCCCGCGAATCGTCTTGAACGAGTCGATCTGTGATTCAACACTGACCAGCAGAAGAAGCAATGAGATATCTGTCAGATAACGGACCGCATTTTTCCACAGAATGGATGGCGCGAATCCAAGCTGGCTGTTTGCGGCGAGAAGGAGTAGATAAACAGCGAATTTAAAGATAAGCGCAATACGGTTGAAAATCACTTCCTTTGGATTACCGTGCGATGCGTAGTTAATGAAAAAGTGGTTAAGGGTTATGACAACCGTCATAAGACATGACATTCCTGCCGCCGCAAGATAAACACTTCCCTGTACGCCGGCCATCAGATAAACGTTGAAATCCTGTTCGCTCCAAAGCTGCGCCAGTGCCAGATGCGCCTCCTGATACATGAGGCAGAAAAGAACACCGCCCATGAGACCTTTGGCCACATCCCATTTATAGGAACGGAATGCAATGAACATGGAAACAGCGGTTGTCAGTTTTACTACGATTTCAAACATTCCGAAATAATCCCTGTCAGAAATGCACAGAAACAGGAAAACAAGACCTGTAGCAGTCGCAAGGAAGCATATCGCCGCCATAAAGGATTCATTGAGGAAGATTGATTCCTTCTGATTTTCTTTCGCGGTAAAAGGTTCCATCATATAGTTCCTCATTTCGATAGTATGTGGTTAAACGGGAGTCGGAAATGCAGCAACTGGTCGACTCATTATTTGCTGTCTTCTGAATCTTATCAATAATCTCCCTGCCTTGTGAAGAAAGAATATTAATATCAGAAACACCCGCAAACGAAAAAGAAGCTGTGGTTTCGACAGCACCCACAGCCTCATTATCAGAACGATATTCAGAACACCAGATATAACAGCGTTCCGACAACCGCCGTCCCGAAGATGATCATGATCGGGCCGGCTTTATATTTGCGTATCAGGATCAGCGATCCTGCAAAGAGGAGCACTTCAATCCAGCGGATGGAAGCGGAAGGAATCTCACTTAATACCGATGTACCGAAGAACGCCATTAACAGAATCGTAAGTCCCGCACCCGCAATCATCGCGACAACCGCAGGCCGCAGCTCTCCAAGCACATTCTTTACAACTCCGAGGTTGCGGTACTTTGTGTAGAAGTACGCCAGTGTGAGCACAATGATGAGACTCGGTGTCACTGCCCCGAATGTGCAGATGAGTGCGCCGGGAAGACCTGCCATCTTCTGTCCGACAAATGTCGCACTGTTGATGATGATCGGTCCCGGGGTCATCTCCGCAATCGTTGTAAGGTCGGCATACTCTGCCATCGTCAGCCAGCCTTTGCCTTCCACCACAAGATTCTGTATTAACGGCATCGCCGCATATCCGCCTCCAAAGGCGAATAATCCGATCTGGAAATACACCAGAAACAGTTCAATCAGAAGGATCATGCGTTCTCCTCCTTTGTCCGGTTCATAAGGGACATCGCAAGGCCAAGGGCAATGAAGATCAGAATGATCGTTATCGCACTGACCTTGAAGAACCAGGAGGCAATAAAGGCAGTCACCATGAGGATAATGTTCAGAGTATTCTTTGAATCGATGACATTCTTCGCAAGATCGATCACGACATCACAGATGATCGCCGCAACACCGGCACGCATGACCTGCAGTGCCGTCTGGACGATGACATTGGACGCAAACGCATCATAGATCATACAGATGATACTGATGATCACAATGGGAGGAATGACCGTTCCAAGCACGGAGATCAGTGCTCCCTTTAAGCCCGCCATCCGGTAGCCGAAGATGATGGCGCTGTTTACCGCTAAAGCGCCCGGTGCGGACTGGGCGATGGCAGTCATATCAAGGACCTCGTCATCCGTGACCCAGTGGAGTTCCTCACAGAACTTCTTACGCATCATACCGATAATCACGAAACCTCCGCCGAAGGTAAAGGCGGAGATTGTCATCATGGTGAAGAACAGTTTTACAAGACTGATGTTTCTCTTTGATTCGCTCATATTTCACACTCACTGTGGAAACAGGCGCACAAAACATGCATGCGCCTGTATTCAGATTCAGAGACCAAGCCGTCTGAACTCTTCTTCCGGCGCATCTGCGTCCACCAGCGCCTCATGAAGTTTCCGGTTCAGTTCCATGACATCGGCAGTCCCGATAAGATCATTCGTTTCCTCAGGATCAACGGACAGATCATAAAGATGATCTTCTGCCTTTAACTGCACATAATAGTTGCTCATCGGCATTTTCATGCACGGAAGACCGTTTGTGACACGTCCGCCGTTAACCACTTCCGCATGTTTCAGCTGCTCGGCTGAGAAGTAGCCGCGGATATTGGTCGGCATCATCGTGTACTCATATACCTGCGTGTCATTGGCCGCATTTTTCATATATACCATTCTGCCGTCTGTCCAGCAGGTGTAATGTCCATGGAGGCCGAAGAGCACATGGTCTTTCGGTGCTTCTTCGCCTTTGATGACCGGAAGAATGGATTTTCCATCCAGTTCCCCCATCGGTTCCTTATCGCAGCCAAAGAGATCGAGCAATGTCGGCGCAATGTCCACGGTAGAGCACAGTGCATCACACTGTCCGCCTTCCGCAGTGCCGGGCACATGCAGGAAGAACGGCGTATGAACCAGTTCGTCATAGCACGGCGGGAAGTTCTTTCCGAGATATTCGTGTTCGCCAAGCAGGAATCCGTGATCGGTGTTCACGATGAGTGCAGTGTCTTTCCACATGTCATGCTCATCCATGAAATCGAGCACCCTGCCGAGACTTTCATCACACATGGAGATCAGTGCCGCATATTCCTTGTGACAAAGCTCCAGATCATCGTGATAGTCGCGGTCTTCTGGAACACTGCCGTAACGCGGCCAGTACAGAGTTTCATTTTCCGGAAGTCCGTACATTGCACGGAACTTCTGCGGTACATAGAACGGTTCATGCGGATCAAATGCCTCAATCTGTACAAACCAGTTGTCCTTCTGCGCATGGTTTTCCAGGAACTCAAGACCTGCCGCAAAGGTCTTCACACTCGGCATTTCCTCCTGAACCGTCTGTCTGGTGCGGTTGCAGTAATGCTGGGTGACGGAGATTCCTTTTTTATTTAACGGATGTCCTTCCGGTACCGTCACATCAATGTCATGCGGTACATACCGGTCACCTTCCTGCCCGCGGAATCCTTCCCAGGTGTCATAGCGGTTATGATACGTGCAGCCGCCGTCTTCCCAATAATGGGAATGATCCGTCACAAGATGCGTGTAGATACCGTTTGTCTTCAGTACTTCCATCACGGAGCGGTCAAACGGTTCAAGCGGACCCCAGCCGCGGTGAAGGAAATTGTATTTGCCCGTGTGCAGTTCTCTTCTTGCGGGCATGCAGGGAAGGCTGCCGGCATAGAAGTTATTGAATGTCGTGCATTTCTCCGCCAGTCTCTGGAAATTCGGCGCATACACCTGCTCGTTTCCATAGTTCGGAAGATACTTTCTGGTCAATGTATCAAACATCACCATTACTGTTCTCATAGCCGAAGCCTCCCTTCATTCATTTAACTGAT
>JAFOLE010000118.1 GCA_017419465.1 Solobacterium sp.
ATTGACGGCGTCTCCATGCGTTACACCATGCGCTACATGTGGGACCACTACCATCTGCCGATGATCATCACGGAAGCCGGCTTCGGTGCACATGAAGACCTCGATGAAAACGGTGAGATCCACGATGACTACCGCATCGACTATCTGCGTGACTATGCATACAACCTTGGTCTGGCGATTGCGGACGGCGTTGAGGTCTGGGGCTTCAACCCGTGGAGCTTCACGGATCTGCTCTCCACCGGAAACGGCATGGCAAAGCGTTACGGCCTCGTCTTCGTCAATACAACCGATGACGATGTCCGTGACCTGAAACGTTACAGGAAGGACTCCTTCTACTGGTACAGCAAGCTCATCAAATCCAACGGACAGGAGTGGGGCAAAGATATGAGCGAGTGGAGAGACTTCACAAAGACCAGCGAGATCGCAAGCGACCTCAAGGGAAAAATCAAGGAATAAGCTTTGCAAAACTGAAAGGGGAAAATTATGGCAAAGAAAGATTACAAGAAGCTTTCGGATGACATTATCGCCGCATGCGGCGGTGTCGAAAACATCCGCAGCGCATCCCACTGTATGACACGTCTTCGTATGAATCTTGTTGACGCGTCAAAACTCAACCTCGATGAGGCCAAGAAGATTCCGGGCGTCATCAACATCATTGTCCAGAACGGCGAGCAGCAGTTCGTCATCGGCCAGGATGTACCGAGCCTCTATGAAGAAGTCATCAAGAACCCGATCAAGGCTGCCGGATCGATCGAAGATGCGGAAGCACTGAAAGCCGATACCCAGGCACAGAAGGGCAACATCGTTGAGACGGTTCTCTCCTATGTCGGCGGCACATTCTCTCCGATCATTCCGATCTTCATCGCCGGAGGACTTACCGGTGCGATCATCTCCCTGCTTACCACGTTTGCAGGTCTTGATCCGACAAACGGAACCGTCGTTGTTCTCTCTGCGATCCAGCAGGCAATGCTTTACTTCCTGCCGATCTACATCGGTTTCTCTTCCGCTTCCCGTCTGAAGTCCAATCCGTTCCTCGGCGCGTTCCTCGGTGCGGTTCTTGTCTTCTCCACGATCAACAACGCGGAAGGTCTCAGCTTCCTCGGACTCCCGATTGCGCAGATCGGCTATAACGGACAGATCTTCCCGGTCGTTCTCGGAACGCTGTTCATGAGCGTTGTCTATAAGTTCCTGCAGAAGACGCTCCCGATCAATCTCCGCACGATCTTCGTTCCGCTGCTCACGATGCTGATTACCGTTCCGGTAACACTCATCGTCCTCGGTCCGATCGTCTACTGGGTAGGTACCGGACTTGCCAACGCAGTCCTTGCAATCTATCGCTTCGCACCGGCAGTCGCTGTTGCGATCATCGGCGCAGCCACAGTCTGGATGGTCTTCTTCGGCATGAACAACGCCACATACCCGGTCCTCTTCCTCCTTATGGCAGAGGTCGGATCTGACCCGCTCTTCTGCACAGGCATGGCTCCGGCCAACGTTGCGGTAGGCGGCGCGTGCCTTGCTTACGCACTGCTTCAGAAAGACCCTGAAAATAAACAGATCGGTACCGGTGCCGGTATCACCGCGCTCTGCGGCATTACCGAACCGGGCGTCTACGGTGTTCTCTTCCCGAACCGTTATCCGCTGATCGGCGCAATGATCGGCGGCGGTGTCGGCGGCTTCATCGCAGGTCTCTTCGGACTCACACAGTTTGTTGTCGCCAATCCGGGCTTCCTGAGCTTTGCGGCTTATATGAATCCGGATGGAACCTGGGGCAACTTCTGGGGCATGATGGCTGTCATGGTGCTCGCAGTTGTACTTGGCTTCGTATGCACCTATGTCCTCGGCAAGCGTGCGATGGCAAAGAAGGCTGCCTGATCTGATTTAATCAAGTAACGGAAGGTCCGGGCATTGCCCGGGCCTTTTTCGCAAAGAGAAGACTTAACTGATATGACAAACCGAACAAACCCAGTCCCGGAGGGATTCCTCTGGGGAGCTTCCACGGCCGCAAGCCAGTGTGAAGGCGCTTATGACAGAGACGGAAAAGGGGAAACGATCCTCGACCACATGACCAACGGCGATCATGATCATCCCCGCCGCATCACCCGTACGATTGAACCGGATCTTACCTATCCGAGCCAGCTCGGCTGCCGGCAGTGTGACCGGTTTGAAGAAGACATCGCCCTGTTTGCGGAGATGGGACTGAAGACATACCGCCTGTCCATCAACTGGGCGCGTATCTATCCCAACGGCGATGATGCCGAGCCGAACAGAGCCGGTATTGAACATTACCGCAGGCTGTTTCAGTGCGTCAACTACCACACCCAAATACTGAAGTAATTGGATGTGGCTTGTAAGAGAGAGACTCCATAACTCTTACAACTTGTCGTATCTGCCTAGCGGTAAACGGCATACATAGATATGCCTCCCGCCTTTGTGACGTATCAGAAGATACGGTGGCGATACATCGGGTTGGCTGACGGTCAACCTTCACAGGAGAGATATGCTCTCCTGCGACTCTGCCAGGTACTTGATACCCATGCCACAGAGATTCATCCTGTTATATTTCCGGACATATTTCTTCCGGGTTTGGATCCAGTGAGTGCCTTGTGATCAACGGTTTTCTCACTGACCGCGGAAGAACAGCGGTAACGGTTTAATAACAGAGCTGTGTCATGACACTTGTATTATATCTCAAGTACATACAAAAATATGCACAGCATCACTAAATAACGAACAAATATTCGATATAACGGACAGGATTTTGTAATATCTTACAGACAATACTGAAAGACATAACAAAGTCAGTAATACTATTCTTAGAACTCGAAGTAATATCCTTAGATACAGTACTTACCAGTAAAGAGAAAGGGAGGTGAAGCCGTCTCCTCCCCACCCAAAGCTTACGCATATGGATGGGGTATCCACGGCATGGGAATGAAAAGCCGCTGATGATCGTGGAAAACGGACTTGGTGAATATGACACACTGGAAGAAGACGGTTCCTGTCACGATGAGGGACATATCGTTTACCTTCGTGCACATATCGAATCCATGAAGGAAGCACTGAAAGATGGCGTCGATATCATCGGCTACTGCCCGTGGTCCGCAATCGATATCGTATCTGCCGGAACCGGTGAAATGAAAAAGCGGTATGGCTTTATCTATGTGGATGCGGATGACTACGGAAACGGCACCTATGACCGTTACCGCAAGGACAGTTTCTTCTGGTATAAGGGTGTCATCGCGTCCAACGGCGAAAAACTATGAGCAGTGTGTTCCGGTACCTGTCGGGTATGCATTAAAATAAGAGACAGGAGAACACAGAGTTATGATTAAGAAACCATTTAAAGACATCGAGCTGTCCCGGCTCGGCCTTGGCAACATGCGCTTTATTCTGAGCGATCCGGACAACGGCAATTCCCCGATCGACCGTCCGAAAGCACACGCGGTCATCGACAGTGCCTACGCCAACGGCATCAACTACTTTGACACGGCTTATGTATACAACGGCGGTGATTCGGAGCGCTGCCTGGGTGAGGCAATGCAGAAATATCCGCGCGATTCGTTTTACATCGCGGACAAGTTTCATATGCATGCAAACCCGGATTATGAGGCGGTCTTTGAAGAACAGCTGAAGCGGCTTCAGACCGACCGCATCGATTTCTATCTGCTGCACTGCATCATGGATGGAAATGCGGATGAGTATCTGAACAGCGGCTGTATCGAGTACTTCCTGAAACAGAAGGAACTCGGACGGATCCGTTACCTCGGCTTCTCCAGCCATGCCGGTACGGATACGCTGCGCCGGTTTGCGTCATACCGCGACTGGGACTTTGCCCAGATTCAGCTGAACTACTATGACTGGTTCTTCAATACCGCAAAGGAAGAATATGAGATCCTGACGGAACGGAATATTCCAGTCGTCGTCATGGAACCGGTGCGCGGCGGACGTCTTGCGAAGCTGTCGCCGGAGGCAGAGGCAATTCTGAAGAACGCACATCCCGACTGGAGCACTGCCTCCTGGGCAATGCGCTTTGTGAAGAGCCTGCCAAATGTGCAGGTGATCCTCAGCGGTATGAACAGCCTGGATCAGATGAATGACAATCTGAATACCTTCTCTGATGACAATGTTCTGAGCGAAGCGGATCAGGCAGTTCTGAAAGAAGCGGCCGAGTGTTTCCGCGCAGGCATTGTCGTGCCGTGCACCGCATGCCGTTACTGCACGGAAGGCTGCCCGATGCAGATCAACATCCCGGAATACCTCAAGGTCTATAACGAATGGAAGGTATCCGGCGGACGTGTGGACATGGATCTCTACCGGGGCGTTGTCTCGGAAGGAACTCCGGACATGTGCATCCAGTGCGGTGCCTGCGCCGGCATCTGCCCGCAGTCCATCCAGATTCCGGATCTTCTGAAGGAACTTGCGGACGCAGTAAAGTAACAGACGTCAAAAAACCGGCTGTACACAATCCCTCAGGAATTGTGCTGCGGCCGGTTTTCATTATGCGTTTTTGGCGGCGGTTCACTCTGTGCCGAAGCTGCCCCGTGCATTGTCACGGATCAGGGTCTCCGCATCCAGCGGATGATCTGCGTCCGTAACCGTGCAGAAGGAAATGATATCCGATCCGTCTCTTACGGATGCGAAGGTGACAAATACATGTTCCCCGGCATAGATCAGTTCATAATCCGTCATGACTGCCTCCTGATCACCGAAGTCGGGGATGTCACGGATATCTCCGCGGCTGAATACCACATCTCCGAAACGTTCTTCAAAATGCGCGATGAGCGTCTCTTCCAGATACTGCCGGAGATCAATGTCAGATACGATGTACCGCAGCATCCGCACATACGGCATCCCGCTTCCGTCCGACGGCGTGACAGCGATATCCGAACCGTGCTCCCCATCACCGAGCGCGGCAAAATATTCCCGGATTTCACCGCTGACCCAGACAGGATCATCAATATCCTGCACCATGGCCTGTGATACCGGTTCGGTCGGAGCCGGTGTTTCTGCCGGAGTCTCCGCCGGCGCAGATGCACATGCCTGCAGGATGCAGACGGCGCTGAGCGAAAGAATAACAGTTCTGAGATTCATGGAAATTGCCTCCTTCCATTATGGAAACACGGATACTGCGTGCATAGCTGCAAAAAAAGCGGAAGTTCTTCCGCTTTATTGTATCATTCGGCAGGTTCCGCTTCCGGTTCTTCGGGCGGTTCCTTTTTTGCGAGCCATTTTTCAAACTGCATGCGGATAAACGCACCGGTCGGCACCGCCAGCAGCATCCCCAGCAGTCCGCCGATCGCACCGCCCGCAAGCAGGGAGGCGATGACAAGCAGCGGGTGTACCTTGATCGTTCCGGCAAGCAGTCTCGGATTGATGATGTTTCCATCGATTAACATGATTACTTCCAGCACCACCAGACCGATCACCAGCATTCGGAAATCTCCCGCAATGAGATTGACCAGAATGACCGAGATATAACCGAGTGCCGGACCGACATAGGGAATCAGATTGCCGATGCCGCAGAGCAGACCGATTACCAGCGCATACTTCATCTTCATGAAGGAGAACACGATGGAAACGACCGCACCGACCAGGATCGCATCCGTCACCTGACCGCGGATATAACCGGAGAAACAGACATCCGCATCGCCAAGCAGTTCATGGAACCGGGCAATCGTGCGTTTCGGAAAGATCTTCTGTGCCGCATTGCGCCAGTAGGTCCTCAGACGGTCCGCATCGATCAGGAAGTAAATGGAGAAGATGATTCCGAAGAAGAAGGTCGTCGTGGAACTGGCAATGGAGGAAACCACGCCGGTGAGGGAGGAGCCGATATTCGGAATCTTGATGTTGAACCGCTCCAGATAGGAGATTGCCTGGTTGATGAATTCCTGCAGATCGGTTTCCGTTCCCTGCACAAGATTTACAATGCTGGAAAAATTGATCTGCGAGACAAATGCCTGGGATATCACGATCAGGAATATCGCAATGACCGCAAGAATGACAAGAAAGCAGATCAGTACGGCAATGCCGCGCAGACCCTTCTTTTTACCGAAGCGCTTCGCAAGCGCGCCTTCGATCTTCTTTACCGCCGGCAACAACAGATACCAGATGACAAATCCCACCAGCATCGGCCGCAGCACCGCAAGCACGAGCGAAGAAAACTTCGACAGCGCCGGCAGCGCGGAATACAGCGCAAGCCCGACAAAGAATGTGACCAGCACGGTGCCGCCTGCGTACAGGGCTACCTTCAGATATGCCGGGTCGAGTTTCTGAAACAGTTTCTTCATTGTTCTGACCTCACAACTTTATAATCCTACCATGAATGCAAGGGATTGAAAAAAACAGTGTCCGGATGCGGACACTGTCGGGTGATTGTAAAAGATTACTTATTGTACTCGTTCAGTGCAGCCGCAAGCTGTTCCTTCATATGCTCATGGAGGTGAGAAGGCTCCAGCAGGACGCAGGATGTCGCATACCGTTCCGCAATCCGCAGGATGACATTTTCGGATGCGGTAATACGCAGTTCGAAATGTTCCGCATCGAGCGGCCGGAAGACGGCGAACGGTTCGAACCGGTCTGTCAGCGGATCGATCATGGACTTGTGACAGCGGAAGACCGCGGTTTCCAGTGCGCTGTCCCGGTCGAGCGGGCAGCTGCGCGTGACAGAGCGTGCGGTTTCTTCGCTCAGTGCCTCGAAGGTGTGTTCTTCCTGGGTGATATCGCTGATCCGGTCGATCCGATACCAGCGTGTGCCGGTTTTGCCGGGCAGTGTTGCCACAAGGTAGGGGCGGTGCTCAAAGAAGGCGATAAAGCGGGGTTCTGCCAGCACGCGTTCCTTCGCCGGCGCAAGGTCCAGGTCTTCCGTCCAGGCCAGGGGTGTGAAGGCAATGGCCTCGCGGGAACGGATGGCATCGGAAATCAGTTCAAACTTGCGGGACATCGCCGCATCATTTCTGCCGTTCTTGAAGCTGATGTAAATCTCTTCCTGAAACAGTTTGCGCTGCGGCACACTC
>JAFOLE010000119.1 GCA_017419465.1 Solobacterium sp.
GGCAGATCTGATGGCACTTCGGACACAGATAGTAGCGATGTGCCTTGTCCTTACGCCCCATGGACCAGGCTTTGAACAGTCTTCTCGGCACTACGGTACGTTCACGGAAGATGCGGTTGTCCGCACTCCGCTTTACCCGGTTTCTGGACAGCGCCCGGCTGACCACCAGGATCAGAAGGATCAGCGAGACGACCATACATGCCTGCAAACCAGTGAAAATGCCCGCAAGATCTGCGATAATTGCGCCGGCAAACAGCGTATAGTTCAGTTCATCATATCCATACCGGTCACGCATGAACCGGTACATCCATTCTCTGAAGCGATTCATTTTATTCCGTCCCCTCATTGCGTTCTTCCGTTATCTGAAACCGGATCGTCAGAACCAGATACCAGATCATATATACCCCGAATGCGGCCATCACGTCGGAGATGAAATGCATGCCCGCCATGATCCGGGAAAATGCGACAAACACCGTAAACAGAAACGAGATGGTCCAATAGATCCAGGGTTTCTGAGGCAGATCCGGAAAAAGATCCGGCAGAAACGTGATAAAGAACACCGCCGCGGCCGATACGGTATGCCCGCTTGGAAACGAACGGTAGAAATCTTTCCGGAAAGCAAACCCGGCAATATGGAACCATTCCCGGAAGGAAGCGCCTTCCTGCAGGATGGCAATAAAGCGCGGCCGCCCCCAGATGTATTTCATCAGATGCACAGTGAGAAATGCGCCAGTGGTGATGGTGATGCCAAGCCAGAGCAGCTTCTTTCGACGCTCCGTAAGTTCCGGCAGCGGAAGAATCTCCAGCAATCCATAGAACAGCAGTGAAGCACCGGCCACAGACAGTATCTCGCTGAGAATCAGTTTTCCCGGATCGATCAGGTTCCATCCGCAGGTAATACAGAGCGCCGCCTCAATCAGCCGGAACAGAATCTGTTTCTGCGGCTTTGGGAACAATGCCCGCAGGCACCAGGCAGGCGCAAAAAACACCGGCAGCGGCCCGATCCGCGCACCTGTAAGGACAACAGCTGAAATCTGTCTTGCGGTAAGATGTTTTGACAGCGGCATGTCATATTTCGCAGCCATCAGAAACAGGCAGAAATATGCAATACCCGTCAATACCGGAAGTACAATACGTCGCTTCATACCCGCAAATAATAAAACGGAACCCGCATTCTTGCAAAGGTTCCGCTGTGTTCTGTTTTCCTTTACGGCGCCTGCACAACCGCAATCGCCATTCCTCCGTCATGCGAGATGCTGACGGAGAGCTCCGGATGATCCTTGATATATGGCTTTCCATAGCCGTCATTGAGTACGGAACTGCTCAGACAGTCTTTCCAGCCGGTTGCCTTGAACAGTGCTTCCTTTGCAGCAAACCGCCCGCCGATATATTCGATTCGCCGGGAGGACGTTTTCCGATCAGCAAGTTCCGCCTGTTCTTCCGGTGTCAGTACACGCCTGATGAATGCCTCATCATCCTTCACTCTGGAGAGATCTGTGATATCGACGCCGATCATCGTTTCTCCACTTCCGCACAGGCAGAAAATACCTTGTCTCCGTCCATGACACCGTCGATCCGGTACATTCCGTTTTCATACTCGTAAAACAGCGTTACCTGATCACCGTAGGACAGTTCCTTCAGATAGTTGATCTGAAGCGTCCGGATCCGGGTCACTTCATGGAAATGCATGTCGTACATGTCATCGATCCAGTCAAGATACCGGGTGTTGTTCATATGGCCGTTAAGATCAATATCGGAATAC
>JAFOLE010000120.1 GCA_017419465.1 Solobacterium sp.
AATATCGCTGTTCTTAATGACCGCAATCTGGTCCTCATTCCACTCAATCGGCGGAAGCGTGTTACTGCATACAAATTTCGTGCGGGTGCCGGTTTCCGGGTTGACCATGATTTCAGAGTGCGGAGAAGTTCCTCCCGGCACGACTTCGATCATTGTGGTGTCAATTCCTTCGTCATCCAGTCCGTCAAGAATCTGTTTGCCGATCTCATCATCACCGACCGATGCGATCATCTGTCCGTACATGCCAAGACGTTTTGCGGCTACAACCGCGGTCGCGCACGCTCCGCCGCCCTGACGGATAATCTGTGTGATATGCGTGCTTCCTTCTTCCTGCGGATACGCTTCAATCAGATTCAGGTAGTCGAGCACTGCCGCGCCGACTCCGGTAATTATCTTCACCATAGGATATACCTCTTGTATTCAGTTCCATTATACGGTTCCTGCCCGCCGATTTCACTTCTGCCATGAAAAAACCGAGGCGTTTTCTGCCTCGGTTCATCGTATTATTCGTCTTCGAATTCTTCGTCTTCTTCATCCTGCTTTCCGGACCGGTACAGCGCAAGCAGTCCGACCGCCGCAAGATTCAGTACAACCAGAATCCATCCGACAATACTGTGATCAAGAACAGCCAGCACGACACTTCCGATCGCATCACCCGCAATCAGCCATGGAATCAGGCCCTTGCCTTTGGAAAGGTAGATTCCAAGCCCGGTAAGAATCATCAGTACCGGAATACCGAGGAACCAGAGAATACCCTTGGTATTGATGATCTCCATCGGCGGCTGAATTTCTTCCGGCGTTGCGGTCGGTGTCGGAGTCGGTGTTGTCTCCGGTGTTTCCGTCGCCTCCGCAGATTCGGAAGGCTCCGGTGTCAGCGTGCCCGAGTTGGATCCTCCGTTGTTTGCCGGACGTACATTCGTTCCGTTTCCGTTGGTATTTGCATTTGCATTTCCGTTGGTTCCGCCGTTGTTATTGTTTGCGGGAGCCGGCGTCATCGGCGCAACGCATGCCTTCTTGCTTTCATTCCAGTACCAGCCTGCAGGGAATCCTGCATCCTGGCAGGTTACTACCGTCGAAACCGGTGCGGTCGGAGCCGGGGTCGTCGGCTTTGACGCAGGTACCGGAGTTGCGGTTGGAGCGGAAGTCGGAGGTGCAGTCGGATCTGAAGTCGGAGTTGTTGTCGGCTCCGGTTTCGGTTTACTTCCGGTCTGAACGGTTCTGATAAACGGTTTTGCAGTTTCTCCTTCAGTGGTTGTTCCGGCCAGATAAAGATTGCCTTTACTGTCGAGTTCCCCATTGATGTGATCTGTTGTTTTTTCAGTGACTGTTACTGTCTGAAGAACGTTTTCCGGCGTTTTTTCATCAGCCGGATCATATTCTCTGGCAACCGTCTTTCCGCTGTCTTCAATTCCGTAAACCGTAATGACGTTTCCGTTTGAAACCGCGCCGGCATTCTGATATGTGTCAGGCTTCTGTGTTTCTTTTTCGGAAAACAGAAGTTTCGCTGTTTTTTCTTCTGATCCTTCAGCATCGTTCAGCTCATATACAGTGAGCTGTTCTCCGTCGCCTTCTCCGCTGCCTGTATTGACGCATACTGCATACAGTTTGTCATCTGTCTTTACAACATCCAGACAGCGCAGGCTTGGCCGCTCTTCATCAGACAGTTCACAAACCCGAACAAGCTTGTTTTCTTCCGTTGTTTCACCGAACTGTGCTTTCGCAATATGAATGTTCGCTGCTGCGCCCTCTTCTGCAGGTGCGGTATAGCTGACGATGACATCATCGCCAATCTTCGAGATACGGACATCACTCACGTCTCCGCCAATCGTCACTGAACTGACCACTTTCATTGTGCCGTATTTCGAATCCGCATCTTCCTGATCCGATGGATCCTTAGGGGTCGGCTTCAGCTTAACAACGGAAGCTTTGTCTGTAACATAAATGTACTCGTTGTCTGCACATGCATCCGTTACTTCACTGTTATATGTTCCATGTGCCTTCCAGGGCGCTGACTGATCTTCCATATCATATCTGTAGAAAACGGTGGTCGTTGTCTCAGCTGCAGCATCGGATTTAACTGTGGCTGCATACGGGATATCATTCAGCACGACAATTGTGACAATCTTATTTGGAAGACCTTCCACCGGAAGATCCGGTGTCTTGCTTTCGCCGAGAATGTTTACCTTTCCGCTGGTTTTCGTTTTGTCTTTCCGGGTAATTTCCAGGTTCTGAATTCCCGGATTGACTTCATCTGTCTTTACTGTGATTTTGGAGTCTGTCCAGACCGTTGTCCCGGATACGGAATTGTCCCCGACCTTTACAGAACCTTTCTCTGTTCCGAAATCATATCCGTGGATAATCAGATTTTCTTCTTTGATCTCCGCATAATTAACAAGCGGTGATGTGTCTTCGCTGTCTTTGGGATTAATTGCCTTCAGCGCATTGGCATAATTCACAAACCGGAAGGTTTCATCGTTTTCGCCTTTAATCGTTTCCGCACTCTCGAGAATTCTTGCGGCGAGAACATCCGCGTCAAGCTTCTTGGAATTCTGTTCCTGAAGCGCGCTGACAAATGCGGTAACGATTGCCGCAGACATCTGCGTGCTGCTTACATAGGAATACTTATTGGAAACAGCAGGTGCCGCCGGTGCCTGCACGGCTGTACCGGCAGGATCCGGAGACGTCACTGCAGTATCTGCGGGTTTTCCTTCGGCTGTTGCTGTATCAGATGTGGTTGTATCCGTTGTTTCATCACTGACCGTTTCCGGCTTTGTGATGTCGGTTGTAAGAATCTTTTCTCCCGGCGCAAATACATCACAGCTGAGTTCTCCGAAGTTGGATCCGGTCCAGTGCTTCTTTTTCTGATCAGTCGCACCGACAGTAATCACGTACGGATTGTTAAGCATAGAAACCGCAGTACTTCCGTCCGTATTTGTACCGCTGTCACCGGCTGCGATGACGGTGATTACACCGGCTTCGCCAAGCTCTGTAATAAGATCACCAATTGCCGAAGTATAAGCCGGAAGTGTAAGGTGAATCGCAGTTACTTTGATTCCCGCTTCCTTCGCCGCAAGAACATAGGAAAGACCGGACTCCACTGCACTGGGTGAAGTTGCCTTGACCGCCATGATCTTCGTACCGGAAAGCGCACCGCTGATTCCCCTGCCATCCCAGCTGGCCGCGATTACGCCGGCTGCCTGCGTGCCAGTACCGACGGTATCCATCGGATCATCATAGGAAACAATTTTGTCTGCGGAAGTGATGCCGTCCGCATTGTATCCGTTGGTTCCGCCGCCCAGAGCCTTGAGCGATGAAACCTCCTCGTCGTCGGTCCACATGACATCTTTCAGATCTGCATGCGTGTAATCCACACCGCTGCCGACA
>JAFOLE010000121.1 GCA_017419465.1 Solobacterium sp.
ACCGATGCCGGAAAATCGCGCTGTACTTCCGTTTGCTGGGGAAGGTAGCCGATCTCATCCGGTTTCAGTCCGTCGTCGTAATGAATGGTTCCGGAAAGCGGCTTCAGAAGATGCAGGAGCGTCTTCATCAGGGTCGTCTTTCCCGATCCGTTTTCACCGACAATACAAAGGTAGCTGCCGGCATCCACCTTAAAATTCAGATGTTCCGCAATCGCCTTGCCGTCATAGCCAAGCGAAAGGTCTTTTACTTCAAGCAGTGCCATTGTTTCCTCCTGCCGTATTAATTCAGTGCTTCCTTCAGCACATTGAGATTGTCCTTCATCACATCCAGATAGGATGTGTTTTTATCCATACTCCCCTGCATGGAATTCAGGGTCAGGATATCGCGGTTTTTATCCTTGGAGTTTTCGATGATCGTCTTTGCGATGCGGCCGTCGCTTCCTTCAATCGTCATGACATGATTCAGTCCGAGTTCATCGAGCTTTCCGGCAAGAAACAGCACGGTCTCAAAACTTGCCTCGGTCTCTGCCGAACATCCCGAGAATGCCGCATAACAGGTCAGGCCGTAATCATCCGCCATGTAGCGGAACGGATAGCGGTCCCCGAAGAGCAGGCTCTGGAATTGTGCATTCGATACGGTTTCCTGATATTCCTGATCAAGCGCCGCAAGCTGTTCGAGATACGCTGCTGTATTTGCGCTGTAGATATCCGCATGGTCCGGATCTTTTTCCGCGATCACATCCGAGATCTTCTGTACCAGCACCTGTGCACTGCGTAAGGACAGCCAGATGTGCTCGTCATATTCTTCCTCATGTTCATGTTCGTCATGATGTTCTTCCGCACCTTCCGGTGTTTCCTCTTCCTTGACACCGGCTCCGTCGGTTTCCAGAAGACGGATGACCGCAAGTTCCGGATTACGGGATTCCTTCAGGGCATCCTCGGTCCATTTATCCGATTCACCGCCGACACAGATAAATACATCGCAGTCTGCGATCTTCATGATATCCGCCGCACTGGGCTGATAGCTGTGCAGGTCTGCGCCGCTTTCCAGAAGAAGCGTGACTTCCGCATTGCCCGGATTTTCCCCCAGCACATTCATGACCCAGTCATATTCCGGCATGATCGTTGCGACAATGTGAAGTTTGTTCTTTGAAGCATTTCCGGTTCCGCAGCCGGACAGCACCAGACTGAGTGCCGCAACCATGGTTAAGAGACTCCGTTTCATCGCACACCTCCCCGGTCGGTACAGGATCCGCAGATGCCGTAGAATACCGTACGTCTTGGATCGACCGCAAAATGGTACCGGCTGTTCAGTTCCTTCTGCATTTTTTCGAGCTCCGCGCTGTGCATATGGAACAGCTGTCCGCATACTTCGCACTTGCAGTGAAAACAGGTGCCGTGATGATCATGTTCTTCTTCCGGCACATATTCATAACAGGCAGAATTGCCCGCATCGATAATGTATTTATAGACAATTCCCTCTTCCACAAACTGTTCGAGCGTCCGGTAGACGGTCGCCTTTCCGATCGGGTTTTCGCAGGTACGGAAATGCTCGCTCAGTTCTCCTGCGGTGACATGCGTACCGCGCAGCGTCTTGAGATAATCAAGCAGTTCTTCCCGCTGTTTTGTTTTGTATCTGGTTCCGTTCATAAATGCCTCTCAATTTGATAACCGTTCTCAATTTTAGCATCCCGCTATCTCCTGTCAACGAAAACACGCCGTCTTGAACGGAAGGACAGTTTATTGTTAAATGGTTATAGTCACCTAACTGAAGGAACTCTTATGAAAGTCACTGTACTGTCAGAAAACACGGAAGGATTCGCACACTGCCCGACGGAGCACGGACTGTGTTTCTACATTGAGACCGGCACGCACAAACTGCTGTTTGACACCGGCGCATCCGACCTGTTCATCCGGACTGCAGAAACACTCGGCATCGATCTGAACCAGGTCGATACGGTTGTCCTTTCCCATGGCCACTATGATCACGGCGGCGGGATCCCGTATTTCCTTACATTGAACGATCACGCAAAGATCTATGTGCCGGCAGCCGCCTTCGGTCCGTATTATTCGATCCATACCGCGGGGCCGAAGTATATCGGCCTGCCGCAGGAGCTGAGCGGCAATCCGCGTCTCATCACCTGTGAACATACGGTGGATATCGATCCTTCTCTCCGCGTGTTCTCGGAC
>JAFOLE010000122.1 GCA_017419465.1 Solobacterium sp.
AAATGCAGAAAATAAACGTCCATAATCAACGTGATATTCTATTGTCTATAAGTCCTCAAGTTTTGTGCCTACAGTGACGAGTTCTATTGCTATAGCCACCCGGACATACTTTTCGAGGCGTTTTCCGCGCTTCGACCAGTCAGTCTCACCGAAGGTGAAATGCTCGTAAAAGTGCTTAAAATAAAGGGTTTCTACGAGTTCAACTTTTGTAGCAATACTATAGTCTCGATGTGGTTCGTATGCGGAAACATGTCGACCGGCTGTACCTTCTGAAGACGGAAGCCCTTCTCATCCAGATACGCCACATCCCGTGCCAGGGTGGATGGATCGCAGGAGACATACACCAGCCGCTCCGGTCCGATCGTCACGATCGCATCCAGAGTTTCTTTAGAACATCCCTTGCGGGGCGGATCGACGATAACGACATCCGCTTTGATTTTGTTTTCAATCAGACGCTTTGCGCCGACTTTAGCGTCGGCAGTAAAGAAGTCGATATTTGAAATGTCATTGAGCTTCGCATTAATGCGGGCGTCCTTCACCGCATCCGCGACGATCTCAATTCCGTATACCTTTTTTGCGCTTCCCGCGCAGAGAATTCCGATCGTACCGGTACCGCAGTAGAGATCAATGACCGTCTCATTTCCGGTGAGTCCAGCATATTCGATTGCCTTGGAATACAGTTTCTCGGTCGCATACGGATTGATCTGATAAAACGAGCGGGCGCTGATCCGGAAGGTTCTGCCGAGGAGGTTCTCCTCGATGTACGGGTCTCCGTACAGCACGGTTTCCTTTCCGTCGAGGATGACATTGTCCTCCCGGCGGTTTTCAATGCATGTCACAGAGCGGATTGCCGGAAATGCGGCAGTCAGTTTCTTTACCAGATTCTCCGCATTCCGGAACGGATATTCCCGCACCACAAAGCAGACCATGATCTGTCCGCTGCGGTGGGCATGCTTGATCAGCACATGGCGGAAGATACTTCCGATGCGCAGCTCCTCCAGTGTTTTCTTCATGAACTGGACGATCTCATTGGACGCATCGGTCTGAACAAGACACCGGTCAAACTCCGCGATCTCATTGGTATGACCGCGGTAGAATCCCATCTTCACATGGCCCTTGTCGTACTGGACCGGGACCTGCACTTTATTGCGGTAGGCAGTCTCATGATCACCGGTGATGATTGGCAATGGTTCAATATCCATCTTTGCGTTCTGGCGGAAGACGCCCTTTACCTTGTTTTCCTTGAAGCGCTTCTGTTCCTCATAGTCCATATGCATCAGCTGGCAGCCGCCGCACTGCTTATAGACTGAGCACTGCGGGACAGCCCGGTGTTCCGATTTCTTCAGAAGCTTTGCGATACGGGCATAGCCGTAATTCTTTTTCATTGCGGTAACGCCGAGCTCTGCCTCTTCTCCTTCAAGCAGTCCGGGCACGAAAAAGACGAGGTCGCCGAAGTGCACAACACCGGCCCCGTCATAGGTATAGCCTTCTGAAATTCCCTGCCAGAGATCATTCTTCTTCATAACTGTCATTCCTCGAAAAAGGCATGCCATGCATGCCCTTTATCCTGCGTTTGTTTCTGTTCCGCCTTCCGTTGTTTCGCCTGTTTCCGCAGACTGTTCCGGCTGGGGTTCCGTATCATCCGGCAATGCCTCAACATCACCATCGGATACCGTCAGCTCATCGGCAGACGGCGTCGGTGTCGGATTGTTTCGATTCTCAACTGCCTGACGCAGATTTTCCGCAAGCTCCGCATCGATCGGTTCGCTTACCAGCTGTACCACCGGCTGTTCCATGGAACTGGTCAGTGTCTCAATCACATAGACGAAGTTGTTTTCTTCATCCTTGTTCTGGTTGTACACATGGATTTCCAGGTCATACATCTTCATGCCGTTGTTCTGCGTGAAGTAAGTGCCCTGATTCAGAACCGAGGTTACCGCGCTGAAGATCTGGTTTGCGGTGCTCTGTGCCGTCTCTGCATTTGCGCTGTCACTGATGTCCGCATAGACACGCAGTGTTCCTGTCGCAAGATTCACATCTGCTTTCTCAACGCCGCTGATTCCCTTTACTGCGGATTCCACACTGGAGATATCCGACTTTGTGATCGCCGGATCATGGTCATCCTTGTAGCGTTCACCGAGCACCGGCTTTCCGGTGTCGAGCGCTGCGGAGACGATGAAGTATCCAAGAACCAGGAACGGTATGAGAAAGAGAACAAGCGCGACCCAGAATACGACGGTCGGTTTGCCTGATGTCTTTTTACGCTTTCTGGGAGCCGTCCCTGCAGGACGGGCAGAATGCGTTGTC
>JAFOLE010000123.1 GCA_017419465.1 Solobacterium sp.
ACCGGATGCGGACAGCCAGACCGTCGAGTATGGCTATACGGCAATCACGGAACTTCAGAAACTCCTGAAGAATGCGGAAGTTACAGAAACGAAAGATGCGCCGTATGACATGGATATGTTCTATATGGCAAAGCTCGCGGACGGAACACTGTATTACTTCTATTCCACCGGCGCACTGAAGGTGATCTCCGGGGATGACAAGAAGTTCTATACCGTGGACAGTGAAGACTATCAGATGTACGTCATTGACCTGCATGACCGCCTGGCCGAAGTTCAGTGGCAGTAAGAACCGTCGAAAGACGGTTTTTCTTTTGGAGAAAAACGCGTGCGCAGACAATGAAAACATGCACAGACCGGCTGTCTGTGCATGTCACACACTGTTGTGAAATCGGCAATGTTCAGATCATTCGGACCCGGAAGAATGCATCCTTTCCTGCAGGATTCCTGCGGCGCTTACAGCCGCATGGAATGCCGCAAGGGATGCGCTCTGTTCCTTGTCACCGAGAATTCTCCGTGTCCATGTGCTGTGCAGGGAATCGGCGCTGTAGAAGAAGGGAAAGAAGTTAATGCCATAATACGTACAGACTGCCTGAACCGAGGCGCATTCCATCTCCACGCAGACACAGCCTTCACTGACCAGACGATCCCGTTTTGCGGAGGTCTCCCGGTAAAACGCATCCG
The DNA here is from genome assembly GCA_017419465.1 of Solobacterium sp. GTDB lineage: Bacteria > Bacillota_I > Bacilli_A > Erysipelotrichales > Erysipelotrichaceae > Bulleidia. The sequence goes on from JAFOLE010000123.1 coordinate 682, forward strand.
TTGTCCAGGTGTTTCCGGAAATGTAAGGTATCTCAAGCTGATCAAAGATGCCGCGCAGGGTCTCAGCCTGCAGGATATCGATATAATCCGATGCCGGCGCGTAGTGATAACTGGTTCCTTCATCCCGGTATGCCTTTTCCGGCACGATCAGAGAGCCTTCCTTCAGATTAGTCAGGGTTCCGCAGGATCCAAACAGAAACAGATTCTTTAACGGAAACAGAACCCGGAGTTCCTCCGCATTTCCGGCAGCGGAAGGGCCGCCGATTCCGGAAAGCAGAATCCCGATGTCGGTACCGCGGACCCGGAAGACGGGATATCTTGCGGAGGCATTCCCAAGCAGTACCTGCGGGGACAGTTCCTCGATTTCACCGCGTTCCTGAAGCTTCTGGATCAGCCGGTTTGAAAAGACCAGAAGAACGGTATCCAGGGGAGCCTGTTCTGCGGCCTGCTTTACAGTATCGCTGAGGGTATCCTGCGGGGTAAGCAGGGGTGTTCTGTCGTTGTCATAGCTATCGGTAATCATGATTCAGCCTCTTATGGAGTTCAGTATACAGGACAGGTGATCGATTTCGAAGTACGGAATGTCCGCAGATTCAGCACCGGCGGAGATGTATGTGCTTCTGCCGCAATCCCTGCGGGGAGAACTGCCCATGCATGAAACGGAATGATCTGGTTATAATAATCCGGTAAATGAGGTGAACGACAATGGATGAAAGACTGAAGAAACAGCTTGCGTTTGCGCTTGAGATCGACAAGGAAAAGAGTATCTTCCGGCAGACATCACTGTCCGGACACGGACGGCTGGAAAATGATGCGGAACATGCATGGCATATGGCGATCATGGCATACCTTCTGAAGGAATATGCCAATGAGCCGATCGATATCGGAAAGACGATGATCATGTGTCTGATCCATGACATTGTGGAGATCGATGCGGGTGATACCTATGCCTATGATGAGGAAAACCTGAAGACGCAGAAGGCACGGGAAGATGCCGCAAAGGAGCGCATCTATTCGATCCTGCCGGAAGATCAGAAGGCAGAGCTCACCGCACTGTTTGACGAGTTTGAAAACTACGCCAGCCCGGAAGCCCGCTTTGCGCGTGCGATGGACAATATTCAGCCGCTGATCCTCAATGTCAGTAATGACGGCGGGGACTGGAAGGAACATGCGGTCACGTCAAAGAATGTGTACGGCAGACAGTCGAAAACAAAGCTCGGCTCGGAAACGCTCTTTGCGGCGGCGGATGAGATGATCCAGGATCAGATTAAAAAAGGCAATCTTCCGGAGTGAACCATAAACTGCACAGACATAAGAAAGGCGAAGCATCGGACGCTTCGCCTTTTTAAACAGGATTATTGCGGCAGGAGATCAATGACCTCATAACTGCATATGGATTCATTGCGGACCGGAAGATACCATCCGGCAATGCCCGGGGAAACCAGCAGGACGGTATCATTGACCGGATATTCCCATACGCAGTGCATACCTGAAGCCAGATACATCAGACGCACCGGGAAGAACTGTCCGGCATGCGTATGGCCGGATAACACAAGATCTGTTTCAGGAACCGGTTCCTTCAGCTGCGGAGGGGTATGGACAAGATATACCGTAAACGGGTCTTCCGGGAACGGGGAAAGCGTATCGGGAGAACGGAACTGTTCCGGACGGCTTGGATCTTCGGATCCGTACATGTACAGATCATCGCGGAGCGAAACGGATTCGTTGTACAGAACCGTGATTCCGCAGCCCTCGATGGTCTCCTGCAGTTCCGCTTCCGAAAATGCGGGTCCGTCAAGATAGGATGCGCGGTCCTGACGGTCATGATTTCCGTAAATGTAATACGTCGGGATGCCCAGTGCACTGATTTCTTCGAAGATGGAATGCATTTCCTCATTGGTCGTATGTTCGTCGGTAATATCGCCGCCGAGAATCAGAACATCCGGCTGTTCTTCCCGGATCTTCGCAAGTGCCGCAGATACGGTTTCCGGTGTCTGGGAAGAACCGTAGTGCAGGTCAGAGAGGAAGACGATACGGCAGGGCTCCTTGAGCTTTTCAGACTGGTAGGTGTGATACACCGGACGGATCGTGCCCATATTCCACATGGAATATCCAAGATGGGCCAGCGTGCACAGAGAGATCAGGATCGGCAGAACCTTTTTTCTGCGGATCAGCACATAGATCAGTTCTGCGGTCAGATCTCCCAGCAATGCCAGGTAAAGAGCAGTGAGCGCGTAATCAAACCGCCACAGGAAGGGACTTGCCAGCGCAATCAGCACATAGGCAAGCCAGGCCATGAGAAGGGCCTTGAGGACCCAGAGAACGCATCGGACCAGCGGCTTTTTCATCCGCCGTACCGGAATCTGAATGACGTACAGAATTCCTGCGATCACAAGCGTCAGTACAGTAAAAATTACAAATCGTGTAACTGTCATAAAAACCTCTGTGTAAAACTTCTGTATGAATCAGGCATTGGCCTGTTTTTTCTTCATCGCGGTAAGCGTCATGAATACCGCAAGGACACTGACCGCAAGTGCGGACAGGATCATGGCAGTATAGCCGAAGGAATCATAGATGAATCCGGTGATCAGATTCGCGGCGATGCCGGAGGCGACCTGCGCCATGGTCATATAGGACTGTGCGGTAACGGCGTCTTCCTTGTTGGTCTCATTGTCCGCATAGTAGACGACTGCCGGCGCAATGATCGCATAGGAGACCGCGGACAGTGCGGTTCCGAAGATTGCCACCGGCACATTGGACGCAAAGAAATACACCACCATGCGGATCACAAATCCGACGGCACCGATCAGGATCATCCTGCTTACAGAGAACTTCTTTGCCAGGGTGGTAAAGAAGAAGATCATCGGTACTTCGCAGATCGCGCCGACTGCCCCGGCAAGACCGAGGGA
>JAFOLE010000124.1 GCA_017419465.1 Solobacterium sp.
TCCCATTCAGCACGGAAGTGATCGGATGCTGACGGCAATGCACCGCCGCGGCAGCCGGGAACTGATCCGGGAACGCTGTCTGAAACTGCGGGAAACCTTCCCGGACGCAATTCTGCGGACAACACTGATCACCGGATTCCCGGGAGAGAGTGAACAGGACCATGCGGACAATCTCAGTCTGGTTGAGGAAATCGGCTGGGACCGGCTTGGGGTATTTACCTACTCCAAAGAAGAGGATACGCCGGCATCTGAACTGGAAGACGATGTTCCGCAGGAAGTAAAGGAACAGCGGATGAATGAGCTGATGGACGTGCAGAGCCGGCTGAGTCATGCACGCCAGGAGCGGTTTATCGGCAAGGAGACCGATGTGCTTGTCGAGGGGGTTGACCCTCTGACCGGGATGTATATCGGCAGAAGCTACATGCATGCTCCGGACAATGTGGACGGCTGTGTGCGTTTCCGTTCGGAAAACGCATATAAGCCGGGAGATTTTGCGCGGGTGCGTTTTACAAAAGTATCAGGACTGAACCTGATCGGAAAGGAAGACTGAATTCATGCCTTCACAGAAACAGCTGAAGACGTATGCACGCCTCATTATTGAGAGCGGGGTTTCTCTGAAACCGGGGCAGACCCTGGTGATGACCATTCCTGCAGAACACGTCGCGTTTGCGCGTATCCTGCAGGAAGAAGCGTATCGCTGCGGCGCCGGAAAAGTGGAAATTGAATTTGAGGATGCGCTTGTTCAGCGCAATAACTATCGGTTTGCGTCCGAGGAAAATCTTTCCAAGGTACGGGAATCGGAAATTCTGAAACGGCAGGAGACACAGGGTGAGCAGGCAGCTTTCCTGCATATCGTGTCGGAATATCCCGGTCTTCTCAAGGGAATTGACGAAGAAAAGATCGGCCGTGTACGCATGGCACGCGGAAAGGCATTCCGCAAGGTACAGGATTACACCATGAAGAGCCTTGGCCAGTGGTGCGTTGCGGCAGTTCCGAATCCTGCGTGGGCAAAGGAAGTATTCCCGGCGATTACGGATGAAGCCGAAGCGGTTGAAAAACTGTACGAGGCAATCTTTCATACGGTCTATATGGACAAGAAGGGCAATGCGGTCAGAAACTGGCAGAAGCACGGAGATGCGATCCGCCGTCATTGCGACATCATGAACGGTCATCAGTTTGCGGCGCTGCATTTTCAGAACGGCATCGGAACCGATCTGCTCGTACCGCTGCCGGACAATCACATCTGGGGCGGCGGACGCGAAAAGGCGATTCTCACCGGACAGTGGTTTGATCCGAATATCCCGACGGAAGAGATTTTCACAACACCGCATCGGATGAAGACGGAAGGAACCGTCGTCGCGTCGAGACCGCTGTGTATCGGCGGCTCGATGATTGATGGATTCTCCTTTGAATTCCATAAGGGAAAAGTGACATCCTGGAAGGCAAAGAAAGGCGCGAAGACGCTTGCGTCGCTTCTGGAAAGCGATGCGGGAAGCGTGCGCCTTGGAGAAGTCGCGCTTGTTCCGTTTGACAGCAGTATCTCCAACCTGAACCTGCTCTTTTATGAAACACTGTTTGATGAAAATGCGGCGTGCCATCTTGCGCTTGGCGCATCGTATCCGACCTGCATTAAAGGCGGCGAGCATATGAGCGATAAGGAACTGCGTGCTGCCGGCGGTAATGTCAGCGCAATCCATGAGGATTTCATGTTCGGAACGGAAGATCTTTCCGTGACCGGCATTCATAAGGACGGAAGCGAAACACCGGTCTTCCGTCATGGCAATTTTGTATTCTGAGGAAATCATGTTTCATATTTCTGATCTGAAAAAATTCAACCGATGTCCGCGAATCTTCCTCCTTGACCAGATCACCGAACCGACACCGTTTCGCAGAATGGTCCGTCTCGATGACGAAGTGACTGCACTTGCGGCAGAATATCTCGGCGCAAAGGACTGCTTTGTCGGCGAACGCGGCGATGATCCGGCAAAATCAATGCGTGCCCTCCAGGAACATGAATGGATTCTGAAGGCGCGGTTTGAGTACGGCGGACTCCGCATCAAGGTTCCGTTTCTGCATCATGTCGAAGACGGGTATGATCTGTATTTTCTGTTTGTCGGGCTGTTTCCCCGGGCGGATGACATGCAGTTCTACTGCGATACAGTCTGGGTGCTCGAACATCTTCAGATTCCGTTAAAGGAAATCCGGATCATTCACCTCAATGCGTCCTATGTCAGGGAAGAGGAACTGGATCTGTCCAGGCTGTTTGTGACAAGCAGTCACTTTTATAATTCCAAAAATCATCTGTCCACTTCCGTCCGTGACGCAATCTATGCCAACATGAAGGATCTTTCCCGGCAGATTGCGAAAATGGAAACCGCAATGAGTGAACCGCTTCCCGAAGCGGTCCGTACCGGACGGTGTGCCGGCCGGCAGAAGTGCCGCCACTATGAGCGCTGTTTTGCGCAGGAGAGCGAGCTCCCATGCAATTCCATCCTGACGCTGACCGGAACGTCAGAGCGTTATGCGATGAGCCGGGAAGGAATTCAGTGGCTGAAGGATGCCGATCCCGCCCGCATCGAGGGAACACCGATGCAGTATGCACAGATCATGGCGGATCGCTGCGGCGGTCTGTATGCGGACCGGAATGCGCTGAAAAGCTGGTTCCGTGATGTGACATTTCCGGTATCCTTTATCGACTTTGAGTGGGAGTGTTTTGCGATTCCGCCGTACCGCGGAATGAAGCCATATGATGTGCTGGTATTTGAATACAGCCTGCATACACTGCAGGAAGACGGAACGGTCGATCATAAGGTTTTCCTTTCTGTCCATGATGACCGCAGGAAGTTTGTGGAGGAGATGCTGAAGGATGTGCCGGAAACCGGGACCGTCTTTGCGTACAACGCGGACGGAGCAGAGAAAATCCGGATCCGGGAACTTGCGGAACTGTTCCCGGAATACCGCGATCAGCTTCTTTCGATCAATGAGCGCATGAAGGACCTGCAGGTGCCGTTTGTCTGCGGGTATGTATATGACACCCGTATGAAGGGCGTATGGACCCTGAAACGCATCATGTCGATGATGGATGAACCGGGATATCATGAACTCGACATCCAGCAGGGAATGGATGCGGTTTTCCAGTGGCGTCTGCTTGACCGTGAAGATAAAAATGCGGATTCTGAGCAGATTGCGGATGAACTGAAAGCCTATTGCGGAATGGACAGCTATGCAACGCTGGTTGTATTCAACTGGCTGCGTCACCTTTGTGATGAACAGGCTTAAAAGAAAAATCACTGAATTAATAACGGTCGCCGTGTAAACGTGCAGGGCATTTGATATAATTGAATCAGGAAAGATACACTGTAAAAAAATTTTGATAA
>JAFOLE010000125.1 GCA_017419465.1 Solobacterium sp.
GATTTGATGATCATCGCATCCATCTTTACCGCAAGCAGCTTGCCGTGCCAGTACATGAACGGATTGGCCTCAAACCGCGACATGACTTCCATTGTCTTTTTCAGCGTCTCTCTGGAAAGCTTGTAATAGGAATACAGTTTCCTGGTGCGCTCGATGTACAGTTCCGCGCCGTTGAGTCCGATGATGATGTCAAACGGAAAGGAAAAGCCCCAGTCCTCTGCGTAATGAATCAGTTCTTCATACGGCCTTCCCGAAGCGATGCCGAAGGCATAGCCTTCCTCATGGAGCCGGTTGATGTCCGCAATGGTCCGCGGGCTCAGGATGCGGTCCCAGTCATACAGGGTCCCGTCAATATCACAGAGCACCAGACGGATTGCGTCAGCCTTTGAATTTGCCATGCGTTATACTCCCCTTTCACGAAAACGAACATCCTGCAGGATGTTCGTGTCCGCTGTCTGTCCGTCAGATAATTACAGCAGCTCTCTGATCACCAGGGCACCATAGGAATGGAGTCCCGGTATCAGGGTGTTGACGCCGATAAAGGTAAACAGTACCACCGGCACCGCCGCAATCGCAAAGACTGCCATACGGTGGCCTTTCCATTTGCGGTTGAGCCGCAGATGCAGGAATACGCTGTAGAGCAGCCAGGTGATGAGCGCCCATACTTCCTTGGGATCCCAGGTCCAGAACGAAGACCATGCCTGTTCCGCCCAGATGGCACCGGATACGATCGTAACGGTCAGCAGAAGAAGACCGAGCGCAATCAGACGGTAGATCATGAAGTCGATTGTCTCAAGATCTGTTTCGCTGCCGCCGTTCTTCTCGGAATAAAGATAACGGATGCCGGCTGCGCCCGCAAGAATAAAGCATGCATAGGAGAAGGCGGCCGTTCCGATATGGAACACGAACCACACACTCCGCAGTGCAGGCATCAGATCCTTGATGCCCCGCGGCTGGAAGGCCGCATAGGACAGAATCAGGAATACCATCGGAATGGCTGCGGTTACGAGCCAGTCCGCATGAACCTTTTCCTTCAGAATAATCAGAATCAGTGCAATTCCCCAGGCAAACATTGCGGCGAATTCAAACTGATTGGACATCGGAACGCGTCCCGCCGCAATACCGCGGGCGACCAGATAGACGGTCGAACATGCAAAGCCGGCAAGGAATATCCACCAGGCATATTTCAGAAACGCTTCCTTCTTGAAGGATGCGCCGAGAAACTGCAGGATCATCGCAATAAAGTACAGTACCAGTCCCGCAAAGAACAGTGCATCAAGCATGTTTGTTATCCCCCTTTGACAACAGTTGTTTTAATGATAACGCAAGCGCCTCATTTCTGCCCACTGCAGTACATCCGTCTTTGCTTACAAGGACATTCACCGGCCGCAGGAAGAAGATCAGATACAGACCGGCGGTAAGCAGAATGACCGACAACAGCAGAAAGAGATTGATTACAGCCGGTGCGTGTTTGATGCGGAGTCCGGGATATTCTACCGGCTCCTCAAACGTGAAGGTCAGTTTTCCGACATCCACTGTATCGCCCGGAAATGCCAGCATCTGTTCGCTCTCTCCCTGATTGCGGAGCACGAATACGTAGACCGGATTTTCATAATGTCCGCTGGTCGACGTGACCAGGGTCAGCGCACCGGTTTCATCCTGTTCATATCCCGGATACAGATTGTCGAACCAGATCCCGTTTTCCCCGTCTGCGGACAGAAAGTCCTGCGGGTCAACATAGAAGGAATCGGAATGGCCTTCCTTGTCCGTAACCGTGATCTTTCCGGTCGTGCCGTAGGTCTGCTGGTAAATCTTGTAGTCGCCCATGGAGACCGGATGATTGACACTTACCGTTCGCACACCCGATGAGCGGCCGTCCGGCAGGATGATTTCAATATCACTGGCATAGTCGAGACGTCCCGTATTGTCTTCGATTGAGAATCGTTCCACACGGATCTCTGTTCCATCCTCAAGTTTGATGGATTCGCCCGGATAACAGGTCTGATCATGGATCTTCGGAATGATGGAACCAAGTCCCCAGAAGAACACCGTAAGCAGAATGCCGAAGTGAAGCAGGAAGGAACCGTACTTTCCGATTTCCCTTCCGGTATAGCGGGTCACTTCCCCGTTTGTCTCCGCCTTGCATTTCATGCCTTCAAGATACGCGCGGACGTCGCTCTCCTGTCCCTCTTTGAACGCTGTCTGCGGGACAAAGGAAGCCGGGACGGCTTCTTCTGCCATGCTCTTTTTCAGCTGCCGGAAGGTACAAGCCGCAAGGTTGAGACAGAGCAGAATGACAAGCGCCAGGAAATACCAGCTGGAGAATACCTGATTGAGTTTCAGGGTAAAGATTACCTGATAGAAATTCGGATAGTTCCGGACATAATACATCGCCTCATTGTTCTGGGGAATTACCGATCCCGCGACCGAGACGATGATGATCAGTCCAAGCAGAATGAGTCCGAACTGCATGGAGGTAAGATACCGATAGGCTTTGTTCATTGAAAGACTCCTGTAAATGATTCCGGACTACAGTTTCTGCCGGAAGATATCAAGATTGATAAGATGCATGTTGTTTGCCTGCAGGGACATTTCCAGATGCAGGATGAAGATACGGGCCGCCGTGCAGAAGAAGTCCATTAACATGGCCAGGGCAACTGCGGCAGGTAGTCCTTCCTGGGGAATGCTGAGCTGCATAAGCAGGATTGACAGGCAGGAAATGACGCCGCCCGCCACCGGCGGCTGCGACATCGACAGCAGGCTGGACGCGATCCACATCGTGATCCACCATGC
>JAFOLE010000126.1 GCA_017419465.1 Solobacterium sp.
ACTTCCTTGATCATTTCCGGATCGAGCGCGGAGGTCGGCTCATCAAACAGCATGACTTCCGGGTTCATGCATAATGCCCGGGCAATTGCGACACGCTGTTTCTGTCCGCCGGACAGCTTGGAGGGATATTCATCCCGCTTGTCCGCAAGACCGACACGGGTAAGCAGTTCCATCGCAGTCTGTTCGGCATCAGCCTTGGATTTGCCCGCAACGCTGGTCTGCGCCAGCATGCAGTTCTCAAGAACGGTTTTATTGGTAAAGAGGTTGAAGTGCTGGAAGACGAATCCCATCTTCTTGCGCTGTTCCGCATACTTTGCGGGTTCCTTCGGATCCATCTTCTCGCCATCGAGATAGATGTCTCCCTTGTCCGCTTTTTCAAGACCGTGAATGCAGCGGCAGAGCGTGCTCTTGCCGGAGCCGGACGGACCGATCAGACAGACGATTTCGCCCTCGTCAATTTCGAGGTTGATATCATGCAGGGCCTTGAGTTCGCCGAAGGTCTTGTACAGGTGTTCTACTTTAATCACTTTGCGCCATCCTCCGTTCTACTTTCCTGGAAAGATACGAGGTGACCACCGTCATGCATAAATACATGATGCCGGCGAGAATCAGCGGGTCAAGGTAGTCATAGTACCGTTTGCCGAGCACCTGCGCGCTGTAGAGAAGCTCAAGCGCACCGATGTTGGAAATGAGTGAGCTGTCCTTGATCAGGGTGATGAACTCCGATACCAGCGGCGGGATGATCAGCTTGAATGCCTGCGGCAGGATGATTTCCTTCATCATGACCGGATACGAGATGCCAAGCGTTTCGCCGGCTTCCCACTGTCCCTTGTCCACACTCTGGATACCGGAACGGATCAGTTCCGTCTGGTATGCGCCGGAGTTGCAGGAGAGCGCAATCAGACCGACGATATACGGATCGGCGCTCATTCTTGTCCCGGTGATGCGCTGGTAAAGCACCGGCACACCGAGATAGAAGAACAGCACCTGTAATAACATCGGCGTTCCCCGGAAGATTTCCACATAGACATTGGCAATGAACCGGAAGATCTTACTCCTGGAAAGCTTCGCGGCTGCGAACAGGATGCCGATGACACATCCGATCGCAACAGCGCCGAGCGCCAGCAGTAAAGATACGCCGGCGCCCCTCAGCATGAATATTAAGTTTTCAGTGGTGAAAATGTCGCCCATGACCTGTTACAGTCCGTACTTTTCCTTCAGGGCTGCACAGTCATCACTTTCAAGGAATGCCTTGATGGCCGCATTGACCGCATCCATCAGTTCGGTATTTCCCTCTTTTGCGATGACATAGTTCTGTTCATCAAGCAGAGTGCCTTCGAGAATCTTGTATCCGCCTGCGGCGACATAGTTTTCCGCTACCGGGAGGTCCATGATGACTGCGTCATATGCGCCGCCCTTGAGGGACTCCACACAGATGCCCATATCTTCAATTGCGTTTACGGTTGCGCCTTCGACCTTGTTTGCGCATTCTTCACCGGTTGTGCCGAGCTGTGCGCCGATGGTCTTGCCCGCAAGGTCTTCCACTTTTGCCATATCGCTGTCTTCATTGACGAGTGCGACTTCCGCGGACTCATGATACGGCTCGGAGAAGAGCACCTTCCGCTTTTCATCATAGGTGAAACCGGAGATGCCGAGGTCCACCTGGTCAGCCTGAAGTGCAGAGATGATGGTGTCAAAGCTCATCTGTTTCCATTCATGATCATAGTTGTATCCATTCTCGTTCATCCATGTGAAGAGCCATTCGCCCATCTCATAGTCGAAACCGGTAATGGAGCCGTCTGCGTTGAGATCATCATACGGCGGGTAGTCCGGGGAGATGCCGATGAAGATCATCTGTGCATCCTTCGGTGCTTCTGCGGCTGCCGTCTCTGCGGCAGCGGTTTCCGCCGGTGCTTCCGCAGGTGCGCCTGCGGAGGTGTCTGTACCGCATGCGGCGAGTGAGAATGCCATTGCGGCGGTGAGTGCAGCTTTGAATAATGTGGTTGTTTTCATGGTTCTTTCCTCCTTGAACGTTTTCTTCGTCCGGAAAATAAAACGCCTCCGGAACATCATTCCAGAGACGATAAC
>JAFOLE010000127.1 GCA_017419465.1 Solobacterium sp.
TCTGCACGAAGGTCTTCATCACGGAAGCAGCGGGCAATCTGGAAATAGCGTTCCATGCCTGCAATCATAAGCAGCTGCTTATAGATCTGCGGGCTCTGCGGCAGTGCCCAGAACCGGCCGTTGTAAATACGGGACGGAACCAGATAGTCACGTGCGCCTTCCGGTGTGGAACGGGCAAGGATCGGTGTGGAAACTTCCACGAATCCTTCCTCATCCAGAACCCGGCGGGCAATCATCTGAATCTTGTGACGCAGGATCAGGTTATCCTGAAGCGGTTTGCGGCGAAGATCGAGATACCGGTACTTCAGACGGACATCTTCACTGGTATCGGTGTCATCCGCAATCGTGATCGGCGAGGTTTCCGCAGTGTTGACAATGTTGACTTCCTTTGCGAGCACTTCGATCTCACCGGTCGGAATTTTCGGGTTCGGATCCTTGCGGACCTGTACTTCACCCGTTACCTGCAGAATGTACTCACTGCGCACATCCTTCACTGCCTCGGAAATCGTCTCATCAAAGACGATCTGGCAGATGCCGGAGCGGTCCCGCAGGTCAATGAAGACCAGCGATCCGAAGTTGCGGCGCTTTGCGACCCAGCCGACCAGTGTTACAGTTCTGCCTGCGTCTTCCTTTCGAAGTGTTCCGTTATGATCTGTTCGTTTCATTTCTTAATAATCCCCTTTACTGTATTGACCAGCATATCGACCGCGACGGTCTGCTGGGTGTTGTCCAGTTTATTCTTTACGTTTACGGTTCCGTTCTGGAGTTCCGCTTCACCGACGATGACGATGACAGGCGCACCGCTGCGGTCTGCGCTCTTGAACTGTGCCTTCATGGACCGCTGAAGCAGATTGACATCGGTCACGTAACCTGCCGCACGCAGCGTGCTGGCAAGTGTCAGCGGAGCGGTGCCTACATTGCCGGCACCCATGATGTAAACATCTGCGTTTCCGCTTTCCTCTGCCGTCCAGCCCTCTTCTTCAGCCAGTGCAATCAGACGTTCCAGACCGATCGCAAATCCCATGCCGGAAAGCTGCGGGCCGCCGAAGTATTCCACCAGGTGGTCATAGCGTCCGCCGGCAAAAATCGTTGCCTGCGCACCGCTGTCCGGACGTGTGCTCTTGACCTCAAAGACGGTGTGCGTGTAGTAATCCAGGCCGCGTACCAGACGGTCATCGATTTCATACGGAATGCCGAGTCCGTCCAGTGCCGCAAGCACCCGGTCAAAGTATTCCCGGCTCTCCTCATTCAGATAGTCACTGAGACGCGGTGCATCCTTGAGAACCGGATTGTCCGCATCGACCTTGCAGTCGAGGATGCGGAGCGGATTCTGTTCCAGACGGCGCTTGCAGTCACCGCAGAGCGAATCGATATGCGGTGTGAAATAATCCTTCAGTGCCTGACGGTAAGCCGCCCGGGATGCATCGTCACCAAGTGTGTTAATGCATACCTTCACGGAAGAAATGCCCATCCGTTTTACGATATCGATACCGAGTGCAATCGCCTCTGCATCGATTTCCGGCGACTTCGCACCGATGGATTCAATACCGAACTGCGTGAACTGACGCTGTCTTCCCTTCTGCGGACGCTCATGGCGGAACATCGGGCCAAGGTAATAGAGCCGTGCCGGCAGTTCTGCGGCGCCGTAAAGCTTGTGCTGGTCAAACGAGCGGATGACACCGGCTGTTCCTTCCGGGCGCAGCGTGTAGCTGTCATCGCCCATATTGAACGTGTACATCTCCTTGTTGACCATATCACTGGAATCATTTTCCCGTTTGAATACCGCTGTGCTTTCAAAGATCGGGGTCCGGATCTCCCGGAAGCGGTAAAGCCGGCAGACTTCCCGGATCAGTTCTTCGGTCTTCTGCCATTTTTCCGTTTCACCCGGAAGGATGTCATAGGTCCCGCGCGGGGTCTGATAGTTCATACTGTTCCTCCTTAACAAAAGAAAAGCGTCCCATCCAAGGACGCATGCAATGCGTGGTGCCACCTCAGTTCATGACCGTTATGGTCATGCGCTTTGTTCCTTAACGCGGAATACGGAATTCCCTACTGCATGGTTCAGGAATTCGTCTCGGAAGTGTCTTTTCTGCGTCTTTCAGCGCCGGCGCTCTCACCTGTCCGCCGTCTCTGTACAGGCTTCAAGCCCGCAGAATTTCTTCGTCATCAACACATGGATTATAGCATTTCGTCCGTCGAAAACAAGGACTAATGCAAGACGCGGTTCACGCTGAGCACGCCTTCCACCTTACGCAGGTTGGCAAGAAGTACTTCCAGCTGTTCCACGTTATGAATCTGAATCTTCATTTTGATCGTTGTGGTCAGATCGCTCCGGTTGACGGAAGCGGAAACCTTCAGCATCGGTGCCCGCGTCTGCGATACCGACGTGACGATATCGGTAAGCAGGAAGTTGCGGTCTTCCGCAATAATCACCAGGTCACTGTCATACAGACGCTCCCGGTCCTCTTCATCCCATCGGCATTCAATGAGACGTGCATTTTCCGCCGTCACGTTGGAACAGTTGCGGCGGTGAACCTTGACGCCCTCTCCTTTGGTTACATAACCGATGATCGGATCGCCGTATACCGGAAGACAGCACTGGGCAAGCGAGAGTTTGATGGACTCGATGCCCGGCACGATGATTCCGGCCTTCGTCATGACATGCTTCTTGGCAGTTTCTCTTGAAGTCAGCCGGCGGGTAAGTTCCTCATCCCCGTTGACGCTGCGCTTCTGATTGGTCAGTTTCTCACATACAGCGGTGGGATTGATTGTCTTGACCGCAAGTCCGTACATCAGATCGGTATAATCGCGGGCGGAGAATTCCTTCATGATTGCTTCGATCTTCTTTTTCTCCATGTAGGCCTTCGGATCAAAGCCGCGTTTCTTCAGTTCATCCGTCAGCACCTTTTCGCCCTGGTCAACCATCGACTCGCGCTTTTCGGTTTCCCGTTTGGCAAACCAGGCACGGATCTTGTTTTTCGCCTGATTGGTTTTGACAAATTTCAGCCAGTCTTCCGACGGACCGGTGCCCTTCATCGTCCGGATACTGACAACATCACCGGTATGAAGTTCCGTATTCAGCGGAACCATGGCGTCGTTGACGATGGCGCCGACCGCGGTATGGCCGACGTCGGTATGGATCCGGTATGCAAAGTCGATCGGCGTGGCGCCGTTTGGAAGGTCGATGACACGTCCTTTCGGCGTCATGACATAAACATTCGCCTCAAAGACGTCCCGCTGCAGGGTCGCCATGTATTCACTGGCGCTTTCATCTTCACTGTCGCTGGTGAACACCGCAAAATCACGGAACCAGGAGAGCTTGTCTTCGATCTCCTTCTGTTCCGTCCGGGCATCATAGTGACCGCCTTCCTTGTACCGCCAATGGGCTGCGACGCCTCGCTCTGCGATGGCATCCATCTCTTCTGTGCGGATCTGCACTTCAAAGATCTTCCCTTCATCCGCCATGATCGTCGTATGAAGCGACTGATACATGTTGGTCTTCGGCATGGCGATATAGTCTTTCAGACGGCCGGGAATCGGCTTGTATTTGGCATGAATGTAACCAAGCACTTCGTAACAGTTCAGCTCTGTCTTGGTTACGATACGGATCGCGAGCAGATCCAGAATCTCTTCGAAGCGCTTGTTGCGGGCAACCATCTTATGGTAGATGGAGTACAGATGCTTTGAACGCCCGAAGATACGGAATTCAATATCATGTTCCCGCAGCATTTCGGAGATCTCGGAAATCATCTTCTGAACGGACTCATCCCGCTCCTGTTTCTTGTTTTCAACAAGATGCGCGATGCGGTAGTATTCCTTCCGGTTGAGATAGTAAAAAGAAAGATCTTCCAGCTCGTTTTTGATCGCACTGATACCAAGCCGGTGTGCGATCGGCGCATACACATCCAGCGTCTCTGAGGCAATCCGTTTCTGGCTTGCCTCCGGCTGGTACTCCAGCGTACGCATATTATGAAGCCGGTCTGCAAGCTTGATGAGAATCACGCGGACATCCCGTGCCATCGCAATAAAGATCTTCCGATGGTTGGCGGCCTGATATTCCGGATCATCCTTCCCCTTGAACTTCAGGGCACCGATCTTGGTAACAGATTCCACAAGATCGGCAATTTCCTCATCAAACAGTTTGGCGAGTTCCTCGCGGGAGATGCCGGTATCTTCAATCGTATCGTGCAATAGACCTGCCGCGATCGTCTTCGGGCCGACCCGCAGCGTCGCAAGAATATACGCGACATTGTACAGGTGGGACGTATACGGCTCCCCGCTGCGCCGGAACTGTCCGGCATGGGCCTCTGCCGCATAGTTTGCGGCACGCGAAATAAGGTCCAGGCTTTCCTGGTTATGAATATAGGTTTTCGCTTCGCTCAGAACATCATCTGCGCCTGCGTTTTTATATTCCGCCATACCTTACCTCCTTCCGCGTTAGAAAAATACCGAAGAGAGATTTCTCTTCGGTGTTACATCAGCATCCGCACTTATTCGCTGTCAGGCAGCTCCATAAGTGCCCGGACTTCATAGCCCTCCAGCAGTTTTCTGCCGGGAAGTCCTTCGAGCTCGATAATGAACAGATATCCCGCAACAACACCGCCGAGCTGCTCGATCAGTTCAGCTGTTGCCTTTGCGGTTCCGCCGGTTGCGAGCAGGTCGTCGATGACAACACAGCGCTGTCCCGGAAGAATGCTGTCCTTATGGATAAACAGTTCATTGGAACCATATTCAAGATCATATTTGACGGAAATCGTTTCACGCGGAAGTTTTCCGGGCTTGCGTACCGGCACAAAGCCGATTCCAAGTTCCAGCGCGACCGGCGCACCGAAAATGAAGCCGCGGCTTTCCGGTCCGATAATGACATCCGCACCCATTTCCTTAGCGATTGCCGCAAGCTGGTCAACCGATTCCTTAAACGCTTCGCCGTTCTGCAGAATCGGTGTTACGTCACGGAACAGAACACCTTTGATCGGATAATCAGGGATTGTCGCAATATACTCTTTGAGATCTACAGCCATAATGAATTCCTTTCCTGACAACTATATTTGTTTTAAAAATAACTAGGTTACGCAATGAGTATAGCATTTTTTCAAACGTGCGGAATCAATTCTTTAAGGCAGAATCACTCCGCTTCAAATGCCTCGATTCTGAGTTCGATCCGCAGCCGGTCACGGAACCGGCTCACGTACGGTGTTCCGATCACCCACGGCAGCGACCGTGCCGGGTCACTTCCGGATGACGTGAACTGCACGCCTTCATATCCGCCGCAGGAATTGGCAAAGAAATACCGTGTCACCCGGTCGTAAGGCGCAACCCGCTGAAGAACCGGATCCTTTACCGCAGCCGCTGTGATCAGTTCATGCGGATACGGACGCAGCGCTTCAAACGCCATGACTTCTTCAAGACTCAGATGGTCCGGATGAATCAGGAATGCCGGCTCTGCCGGTTCCTGTTCGATAACCGGCGTTTCGCGCATCTTGTCCTGCACATGCGCGCAGAACGCCTCGAAGCTGGTTTCCTTTACCGCAATTCCTACCGCACCGGTATGTCCGCCGAACTGTTCGAGTTCCTCAAATCCGCTGAAGAAGGAATACATGTCAAACCCGGCGGTACTGCGGCCGCTTCCCTTTAACAGATCATCATGACGTGAAAAGACGAGCACCGGCTTATGCCAGGTTTTCGCAAGCCGTCCTGCCGCGATTCCGTTAACCCCTTCAAAGAAGGATTCATCAAAGATGACCGGAAACGGGGAATCATCCGCAAGTTCAAGCGCCCGTTTCACCATCGCATCAGAACGTCTGCGGCGGGCGTTGTTCACCCGTTCCAGCTGGGATGCATAATAGTCGATCTGGGCACGGTTCCGACACAGAAGAAACGGGACCAGTGTATTTACATTGGACGTGTCATTCATGCGTGCCACACTGTTTAGCTTCGGCACGATCTGAAACGACACCGTCGTCGCATCAATTGATGAGCCATTCCGCAGTAATGGAAGCACTGCGGGCAGCGCACCATGTTCAATGGCTTTCAGTCCCGCACGGATAATCCGGCGGTTTTCCAGCCAGACCGGCATGACATCCCCGATCAGCGCAATTGCGGCAATTGCCGTATGCATCGGAATATTGCCGAACAGTTTCCGGGAAATCTCCAGAACAACTCCGGCACCGGAAAGATTTGCGAACTCCGGCTCCATGACATCAGGATGCAGCAGAATATCGCACGGCACTTCCTCTTCAATCGAATGGTGATCCGTCACGATCACATCCATGCCATATTCCTTGGCACGCGCAAGTGCCTCGAAGCACTTCACGCCGTTATCAACGGTAATGATCAGCTGATATCCTTTCTCATGCGCAAGCGCTACCGTCTTTGCGGAAAGCCCGTAGCCTTCCTTGAAGCGGTCCGGAATATAGTAGCCGTTTGCGATGCCGAGACGGTCGAGAATATCCTTCATCAGCGCAGTGGAACAGATTCCATCCGCATCATAGTCTCCGGCAACGAATACCTTCTCTGCGTTTTCCTTTGCGCGCATCAGTCTGCGGCAGACAAGATCCAGGTTTTCACATGTCGAATCCCGCAGATCTTCCGAGGGATCCAGTAACTGCTGAATCTGTTCATCCGTAAGGTTGGACGCCGCAATGGCAGCGGCCGGAAGCGCAGGAATATTCCATCGCTTCGAAACCGCTTCGGTATCGGGAGAGATCACACGGAATGTCATGACCCAAGAACCATCCTGCGGAAGACTTCGCCCCGCTCTTCAAAGTTTTTAAAGTGGTCGTAACTGGAAGCGGCCGGCGATAACAGAAGAATATGCCCCTTCCGGCAGTGCTGTTTTCCGCATTCCACCGCTTCGGCAAGATCCTCGCACACATGCATGTTTTCATGCGTCATCCCGGCCTGTTTCAGCTCTTCATAAATGCGTTTTCCTGTCGCATACATGAAGACAGCCGTCAGCTGAGGATGGGCATGGAGATATTCCTCCAGTTCATGATATTCAATCCCGCGGTCCATACCGCCGATCAGAATGACATCGGTCTCCGGCAGTGCCTCAACGGCCGCAATGCTCGCCTGCCCGATCGTGGAGATACTGTCATTCACAAAGCGGATACCATCCTTCTCGCCAAGATATTCCAGGCGGTGATGAAGCGGTGTAAAGGACGCCGCAGCCTGAAGGAACTGCTCATCAGTGATTCCGCAGGCACTGCCGATGGCCCATGCCGTCGCAAGATTCACCATATTATGATGACCGATCAGTCTGGTTTCAGGCACATTCAAGGTACGGTCTTTGACACGCAGAAGCGATCCTTCCGCAGTAATATCGCGTCCGATCAGAAGTGCATCGGGACGTTCGCTTACATACGGCAGATCCTTGCCGAGGATGGCAGGCTCTCCCTGCTTCTGATGTCGGAACACATTTGCTTTTGCGTCTCCGTATGCCTGAAAACTCTCATAGTGATCCAGATGTTCCTCATAGAGATTCAGATAGACTGCGATATGCGGGCTGTACGGGCAGTCTTCCAGCTGATGGCAGGAAACCTCAAACGCACAGCGATCCTCGTCCCCGAGTTCTTCGAGAATATCAAAACACGGGATGCCGATATTCCCGATCAGATGGGTATGATATTTCGCAGAAAGCACCGCATGAACGAGAGACGTCGTGGTGCTCTTCCCTTTTGTGCCGGTAACACCGACCGTCTGAAATGCATGATGTTTCAGAAACAGATGCGTCTGCTGGGTGATATTGGAGCGGTCCATTCCGCGCGGAATAACAATACCGGGGGATTTCAGGATCATATCATAGGCAGAAAAATCCGTATCCTCCTGAGAGAGCACCCGGGTGTTCCCAAAGGATGCGGCACTTTCCTTCAATGACTCCGTCACATTCCCTTCCGCAATATCGACCGGAAGATCCGGACAAAGCGAACGGATCCAGCGCAGGGACGACTTTCCTTCCCGGCCAAATCCCCAGATCAGAATACGCTTCCCTTCAAATTCGGTTTTCCAGGCATCACGGTTCATCGGTTCTTCATCTCCTCCAGCCACTGCTTCAGCA